>CAYWQC010000007.1:0-16687 GCA_964460405.1 uncultured Staphylococcaceae bacterium
CTCTTATTGATGAGGTAGAAGATGATGATTAATATACTCATTAAACTTTCAGAAACAGATAAACGTCTTGTTATCGCAGTGTTTTTATTGCTGATTTTAGTCTTTCTTATTTTTGGACTTATCTATGATTCAGTGAAACTATTAATGGATAGACAAGGTAAAAAAATTGATACGCTTATGAGTCTGCCAGTCGCTTCTGGTCTTATTATGAGCCGCAAACAATTTCGTAAAATCGCTCATTATAAGAATGATGTCCAATTTTATAAGACCTTTAGTCGTATTGTTGCACTTTTGATTGTTACCGGCGTTTTACATCTCATTTATTTTCTTATCATGACTTATGTGTTTGAGACTCCAATCGCCATTTGGAGTACTGATAGTGGTTTTGGTAGTATTTTCTATACGTTTGACTGGGCCAATATGCCACGATCTGAATTTTTTGGTCTAACCCTTCCAAGTGATTGGCCTGAAGTTGTTAATCGACCCCATTTTGTACCTGAAGCGATAGGGAGTTACGTGATTGTTCCTCTTTATCTTGTCTGTATTGTCGGCGGATTTATGACTATGTTAGCCTATTTATCACGGACTATCCGCGTCTTTAAACTCACTAATCAACTGTTTTCTGCTGATTTGTCAAACAAACGTATTCATGACCTTGGTGCTCTAGGTCAAAATAAAAACGACTCCGGAATTAACACACCCGAAGACGTTTCACAACCTATTGTTAAAAAATGATTAACCAGCGATTTCAACGAGTTCTTGTAACAACAAAATAACCTCAATTGTCACCATCGCGACAAGGAGTACAATCAAAATAATTAAAATGCCTTTCTTACGCAGGTAAGCGAGGTGTTTTTTTTCTTCTTCTGTTAGCGCTGGTCGCATTTTTTTTGCCATTGTTAATATTTAAGACTCCCTGTTGTTCGTGCGTAAGGTTGAACATCACGAATATTTTGCATACCCGTCACATACATAATGAGACGATCAAAACCAATCCCAAATCCAGCGTGTTGACATCCTCCATAGCGGCGAAGATCAAGATACCAATCTAAATCTTTATCGTTTCCTAATGCTTTCATCTTTGCCTCAAGTAAATCAAGGCGTTCCTCTCTTTGACTGCCTCCGACAAGTTCGCCAACTCCTGGAACAAGAAGATCACAGGCTGCAACGGTTTTATTGTCATCATTGAGGCGCATATAGAAGGCCTTAATTTCTTTAGGATAATCGGTAATAAAAACAGGACCATTGACATGCTTCTCTGATAAAAACCGCTCATGTTCAGTTTGTAAATCCATGCCCCATTCTATGTTTTTATTATCGAATTTAACGCCAGAATCCACTGCTTGTTTTAGCACATCAATTGCCTCAGTATATGTAAGTCGAGAAAAATCCTTAGCTAAGAGGGCTACAAGACGATCATTGAGTCCCTTATCGATAAATTTATTAAAAAATTGAATTTCATCGGAACAATTTTCAAGAACATGATTAACACAATACTTAATACACTCTTCAATGCATTCCATGTTGTCGTCAAGATCGGCAAAGGCTAGTTCAGGTTCTATCATCCAAAATTCAGCGGCGTGGCGAGCGGTGTAACTTTTTTCAGCACGAAAAGTTGGCCCGAAAGTATAGACATCACGAAAAGCAAGAGCGAACGCTTCAACATGTAATTGCCCAGATACTGTGAGAGAAGCTGGGACACCAAAAAAATCATCTGGATTTTTTTCGTCGGTTGTCACATTGAAAACACTACCTGCCCCTTCGGCATCATTCCCTGTAATAATTGGTGTATGAACATAGACAAAATTGTTGTCATGAAAAAATTTATGAACGGCAAATGATAATTCGCTACGAACACGATAGAGAGCCATAAACGTGTTGGTTCTTGGTCGTAAGTGAGCAATATCGCGAAGAAATTCAAAACTATGACGTTTCTTTTGTAATGGATAACTTTCCCCTGCTTCACCAATGAGTTGCACTGATTCCAAATGAACCTCAAAAGGTTGTTTATTGTCGGGGGTTAAGACAATAAACCCGTCAATTTCAAGGGCACTACCAGTATTGTAATGAGTAACATCAGCATAATTATCAAGGTTATTCTTGTCGTAAACCAATTGTAAATTCGTATATTTTGTTCCGTCATTAAACTCAATGAAGCCAATTGATCCATTATCACGGTTGGTTCTAACCCATCCCGCCAATTGGACACTTTGGCCGTCCATTAAATTTTCGCTGGCAAAGGCTTCAAATATTTCTCGGATTGTATTCATAGTATTTCCTCATTTTCTATATTATAGGGTAAAAATAGTTATTTTTAAAACTTATCAAAGTCTTCAATCACCCAGTTGGGATCAACTGATAAAGACAAGGGCGCAAATTGACGAATATCATAAAGATATTCACCTAATTTTGCAATCATCGCTGCTTGATCGGTGCAGCACCACATTGGCGGTATGGTCACAGCAATCCCAAGCGCGCTTATATCTTCAACGATATGTTTACGTAGGTAAGAGTTAGCGCTGACCCCTCCGGCCACAACTACTTGCTTGACCGCGAAATCTTGAGCGGCTTTAAGGGCCTTCTTAATAATGACATCCATCGCTGTTTCTTGAAATGATGTGCAAAGATTAGCAACGTGAATCTCTTCACCTCGTTGCTTAGCATTATTTACAAGGTTAATAATGTTTGTCTTTAATCCAGAAAAGGAAAAATCATATCCTTCATTGATCATTGGACTTGGTAATTTGTAAGTATGTTCGCCTATTTGCGCTAGGCGATCAACAGGTATGCCACCGGGATAACCTAATCCTAATACCCGAGCCACTTTATCATAACACTCACCAATTGCATCATCCTTTGTCTCCCCAATAATTTCAAAATTTAAATGTGATTTCATGATCACAAATTCAGTGTTCCCACCACTAACAATAACCGCTAATAGAGGGAAGACAAGAGGGGTTACAAACTCATTAGCGTAAATATGTGCCGCAAGATGGTGAACAGGGATGAGTGGTTTTTGTGTTGCTAAGGCTAATGTTTTTGCCGCCTGCATACCGACATGCAAAGCCCCAATAAGTCCTGGTCCTCTTGTGACCGCTATCGCATCAATATCATCAAGCGTTAGATGAGCTTTTTCAAGTGCCTCTTTTAAAACAATTAATATATTTTCCGTGTGAAGACGGGAAGCAACCTCGGGCATGACCCCACCATATTTTTGATGAACATCAATTTGCGTGGAAACAATGTTGCATAAAAGCACACCATCACGAGTGATAGCAATGCCAGTTTCATCACAACTTGATTCAATTCCTAATATAGTTTTACTCATCTTCTCTTACCACTTTCATCATGTAGTAGGCATCATCGCCGTTTGTATAATAGTTTTTCTTTGTCAGTGCGATATTAAATCCATATGACAAATAAAATTTAATCGCAACTTCATTCTCGGTTCTTACTTCAAGCGTAATGACTTTAACCTCATCAACACCTTGAATACGTGCTATGGTATCTTCCATTAGCAAACGACCTAATTGATGCCCTTGCAGTTCTTTTTTAATAGCAATTTGGTTGATCGCCGCACTATCAAAGGTTACCCAGAAGTCACAATAACCAATGACAACATCAGCGTATGTAAGAACCATAACCGTAGCAAATTCATTTTCCTCTAATTCGTAGATAAAGTTTTTTTCATTCCAAGGTTCGGTAAAGTTTTCATTGTTAATTGACAACACCATCGGCAAATCGTCCCTTGTCATCGGACGAACTAATAATCTTCTTACTTGATCACTCATGTTAGTCCTTTAGATAAACCGGTTTAACACCAAGCAGGTCGTTAACGCGGTTGTCTTTCGTTGTAAGTTTTAACATATTTTCAAAGCGGTCAAAAGTATGTGGCACTATGTCTAGATATGTTAAGTCGCCACTTAGAGCATAATGAGGATGTGTCTTGATATAATCTTGAACATCATCATTGCTTAGAATTGAATCTTCAATCAGGGCATTATTGTTATGATAAACCGCAAAATAGGAACGATTTGACCGCGCATTAATAAGACAAATCGTTGGTTTGTCAAATACGGCTAGTACCGCAAGTGAAGAGACTGTGTATAGTTGTGCTTCGAGCGCAAAAGCTAACACTTTGGCAATCGTAACAGCAATTCTTACGCCAGTATAGGACCCCGGGCCGATGGCAACAACAATTCGCTTTATTTGTTTAACATCACGTTGTTGTTGACTTAATAACTGTTCAATTTCCGGAATCATCAATTCACTTTGTTGTTGCCAAGCGTCATATTCTTTACGAGCAATAATAGTCTCACGTTCAGCTAGAGCAACTGATAAATTTTTATTAGAACTATCTAATAATAGGGTCATAGTTAAAAGACTCCTTTGACATTATTTATGATGTCATCGTAATGACTTGTATCACTAGTGAGAGTGATCGTTCGATGGTCGTTACCGGCATGAACAAGATTGATTTTCAAAACATGAGTGGGTATAAATTCAGCAATATACATCGGCCACTCAATAACAGTAATACCTTCTGCACCAATGAATTCCTCAAGACCAATGTCTTTGTTTGCGTCCTCTAGACGATAGGCATCAATATGAAAAAGCGGTTTTGTTGCGTTAAAATAACATTTCAAAATGTTAAAGGTCGGGCTGATGACCCGATCTTGAATGTCGAGGCCCTTTGCTAGTCCTTGTGTCAAAGTTGTTTTGCCCGCTCCTAAATCACCTGTGAGGGTGAGAACATCACCCATTTGTAAAAACTTGGCAAGATATATACCAAGTTGGAACGTTGTTTCTCGTTGAGTGCTTGTAAAAGTATATTCCATAGGTTATTTTCGCATGCTTTCATCTAAAAAAGTTTGGTAGTAGCGGAGAACTTCTTCTTCGTCGAAAGGGAAGTGATCAGACGCCATTAAAGATTGCGTTTTCTCGGCTTGATCGAAGATGACATCAACAAGATCTTCACCATATTCTAGTGAACTAATGTGACGCTTGAATTCGTTACGGTCCAAGAGTTTAAGGGTATGATCGGGCAGACGTTTAATGTCGAGATCGTAATCAATGTACTTGGCAATATCGCCATCAATGAGTGTCGGTGAGGCAATATTTGAATAGTAGGTAATCCCATCATCCTTGAGCATTGCAATCGTATTAAACCATTTAGTTTTGCTGAAAAACGACACCGCAGGTTCTTTGGTATACCATATGCGACCATTATTTTCGACAACACGCGTTCTTTTACTAGCGACAATAAGCCATGCGTCGTTATCAACAAGAACAAAATTGCGTTTCCAAAAACGGTGGAGACTACCATCGTGTTTGTAACTTTGAATTTTAATCCATTGACCTTTTAGACCCATAATTGACCCCATCTAACAATCTTAAAAGATTGCTCATTAATTTTAGCATATTTAATCAAGTTTTTCGTGTTTTTTAGATGAGGTCTAAAAATTGATGAATAGCCTGAATATGTGTTTTAAACGTACGAGTAGGCTCAGTTTTAAATGGCTCAGGAAGGGGTATAACCATGAGGTCATCATTATAACTAATGGCAATCACCAATTTAGCATCTATAAAAGATAAGGTCATATCAACGAGTGGTAAGTCATGGGGAAACTGACGGAGAAAATCGAGCGCTTTTTTCGATAGATACTTTTTGTTTTCAGGATGTTCAGCATAAACAAGCAAATCACTATCTTCAATCACTAACTCTAACCCTTCGACATCATTTGGGCCTGTTGCTTCCTTGATGGCTTGAGCGGAAGGACGGCGATAAACTAGTAATCGACCTTTAATTGGTTTAATGCCAGTAATCGACATTAATTTCCCAACAAATACGATCTTATTTTGCTTATTGACTTGTTGATAAGCGGCGTAGTCAGCAACCTGAATATCAAACTTTTTATACCGATACTCGACAAGATTACGTGAACCCGCATTGGTAATATCTTTAATCATTCTCGCGTTATCAAACGCTTCAAAACCAAATAGTTTTTCTATGTCTTGCTGATAATTATCAATGTTTAAGTCTGCAAACACATAATCACTTACAGTCTGATAGTAATAGGCCATATATTGCTTACCACGATTATTCGTATAGCGTTTCATTAGTTTTGAATAAACAATGACCGCAATGAGGATAGCAATGATAATAACAAGAGCAAGACCCATACCTGTCTGACCAAGTGGGAATAGCAAAACAACGCTGAGGGTAATCACCGCCAACACGATGATTAGTAGGATAAGATTATAGACTCTAAACTTTTTAAAAAACCTTGCAAATGTCGCTCTTTCTTGATTGACGGCAAAGTCTAAATCACGAACTTTTTGTTCGGCTTGTGAAACTTTTTCTTCCATATAACTCCAATCTATTTGAGGGTTGCTAATCTTCTTTTTGCTTGGTTATCACCAGCAAAGGCTGCTTCTTCAAAATATTTGCGACCCTTATCGACATCTTTGATAACCCCACGGCCTTCAAGATAGGCTTCTCCTATTTGCGTTTTGGCTTTAAGATAACCACGCCGTGCCGATTCTTCATAAAATTTTGCGGCTTTGACAACATCGACATCGCCAACAAGACCATTTTCTTGAAAAACACCAAGTTTGTAATAGGCTTTGGCAAAGCCTTGATCAGCAGCTTTCATGTACCAACCATATGCTTGTTGGTAATCCTGATCGATAATGGTTCCTCTTTCATAGGCAATACCCATATTATATTGGGCGGCATCGTGGCCATGTTCGGCAGCCTTAAGAAAAAACTCAACCCCCTTCTTTTGATCAAGGGGAACTGCTTTTCCATAGAAGTGACAATAGCCAATAACAGTGTATGCTGCATTAAATCCTAGCTCGGCGGATTTTGTTGCGAGGTGATAACCACGACGATCATCTTCGGCAATGCCTTCTCCCTGAACAAGACGCCTTGCAAGTTCATGCATCGCAGCAGGATTTTCATTTGTCACTAATTTTTCGAGTTCTCTGATTGATTTTTTATATAAATTATTAACCATAATCCCTCCTCATAATTATAACATAAGGAAGATTTTAATTAATGAATTAATCGTGGATCGGATAGCGCTTGTTGAGGTTCGCTAGTAGAGAGTAAAAAAGCAAGAGAATGAGAAGACTAAATCCAACACTTGGAATGATATAGGTCGCATTATAGGTTAACCCACCCCAAAGGGTCGTCTCATAAATAATCATCGAACTCATTGTCGCACCAATAAACCGCGCAAAACCCCCAACAATAATGGCAATCGCAAAATAAATCATACTCAGATAGAGTGGCTGTTTGCGTGAAAATGCAAGATGACGAAATAGTGAGGTAAGGCTAATCAAACCAAAACCTAGCAAATAATCGAATGGATAAGTCGCAAAGCCATAACCATCAAACAAACATGTCAATAAGCCATATATGATTCCCGACGCCAAAAATGTTTTAACAAAACTAAAGCGAAAAGCAATAATAAATAACGGTAACATCGTAAGACTTATAGAACCGCCCGTTGCTCCTACTTTGATTTTAGGAATAAAGTCAAAGACAATAGCCAAAGCAACGAGTATTCCAAGTTCAACCATCTCCTTGACGGTCAATTTAACATCATCAAAAAATAGTCTTAGTGCAACTATTAAATTAAGAAACATAATGCCTATATTAATGACCATGCCCGCATGTAGCGTTACCGTCAGTGACGCATCAGTTGTTTCAATCATACTGGGCATAAGTAAATAAAATGTCCCAACAAGAATAAATAATACGAGTGCAACACTCGTGAGTGTTTGTTTCTTGAATATTAATAAAGTTCCAGCAAGAAAACTCAACCCCAAACCAATAATAAAAAACAACCTCAGTGACAAAATAACTGATGACATCGTCAAAAATTGGATGATGTTTATGACACTCCCCTCAATCGTAAGGATAGGAGAAAATAAGAAGCCTAAACCCATAAAAGAAAGTATAAGCGGTAAATAAACCAGCAATATGCGGATATTTTGTTTTTTCATATGATGATTCCTTTCAAATAAAAAATCCTTGCTAACGCAAGAATTACTTGATGGTCTTCATCATTCCTACGCCGGCATTATCCAGATCAGGTGCGGTCGAATTCTCATGTGAATTCCTCTCAGCCTAGACTACTAAGCTCCCGTGTTATTAGATTAGCATGAAACTATTTATTTTGCCATCGAATTGGTGAGTGCCCTTGCCTGATTAAAAAGTGATTAATGCTACTAAATTGATGAAGTCCAAAAAAACCTCCCTTATTTGCGCCTAAAGGTGAAGGGTGGGTTGCCTTGATGATGAGATGATGTTTACCAATAATATGTTTTTCGTACCTTTGAGCCTTCGTCCCCCATAATACAAATACTAAAGGACGCTGTTGCCTCGACAAATGTGTAAGAATCGCCTGTGTTAACAGTTGATACCCTTTATTATTATGAGAAAGAGGGCGACCTTGTTCCACTGTAAAAATCGGGTTAAATAGTAATACACCTTGTTCGGCTAAATAAGTTAAATCTCCGTTTTGAAAATTCATCTCAACGCCAAGATCCTGGCTGATTTCCTTATAAATATTCATCAGACTTGGCGGTGGTTTAATGCCTATAGGTACTGAAAACGCAAGACCCATTGCCTGTCCGGGTTGATGATAAGGGTCCTGACCAATGATGACCACTTTTACTGCTTCAAGTGGCGTCAATTCAAAAGCCTTGAATAAATCCATCTTGCTGGGAAAAACCGTCTTAGATGCATACTCATTTTCGATGAAACTCAGTAAATTTCTAAAGTATAACTTCTCAGCTTGTTCCGAAAAAAAATCAGTCCATGTCTCAGTTTTCATAAACATATCTTACCATGAAGTCATCGCAAGTCATTGATTATTGTGTATAATTAAATCATGAAAATCTTCGTCTTGTTCAACCATCCCGCGCCTTATAAAATCAAATTATTCAATGGTTTGAGCAAATATTTTGACGTTCATGTCATTTTTGAACGGATGAAAAACAAAGATCGTCATCGCTTGTTTTATGATGAGCAAGACATCAACTTCACACTCCATCCGATTAGAGGTCTTAATATTGGTGATGAAAATCATCTATCTTTTGCGGCTAGACGCCACCTTAAACATCATCACTATGACCTAATCATCATTAACGGCTACTCAACGATCACCGAAATGTTAACCCTTATTTATTTAAAAAAGCACAAGATTCCTTATGCCTTTTACATTAATGGCGGTGTTGCAAAAAATGAATCCGCCTTAAAGTTTCGATTCAAACGCTATTTCTTAACTGGAGCAAAGTATTATTTTTCTCCATCTGAAGCCGCGGATGAATATCTCCTAAAGTATGGCGTAGAATCAAAGGCAATCAAGCACTTTCCATATGCCACGGTCTATCAGCAACAAATAGCTAAAAAAAGGCCAACTTTTAAGGAAAAGCAAACGTTTTGGGGGAATGTTCATATTCATGCCCGGCGTGTATTTGTAACCGTAACGAGTTTTATTAGTCGCAAAAATAATTATGAGTTAATAAAAACTTGGCGTGACATGCCTAAAGATTGCGCGCTTGTACTTATTGGAGATGGCAAAGAAAAGAACATGTATTTAGAATATATCGAAACTCATCAGCTTACGAATGTTCATATTCTCCCCTTCATGAAAAGTAGTGATGCCCTAAATTTTGTCTATCACGCCGATGCTGCGCTCTATATTAGCCGCTATGACATTTATGGCCATGTAATTAATGAGGCTTTGTCGATGGGGGTAAATGTTTTAGCAAGTAATAAGATGGTGGCGACTCGTCAATTAATTAAGGACAAAGTTAATGGTCTAGTGTATGATTATAAGTGTTCTTTAATTGATAAAATTAAAGAAATCGAAAACTATGATTTTTTTGAGGCTGCGATTAAGACAGCCAAAGAAAACAGTGTAGAAAAAATGGTTCAACGTCATCGAGAAATTATTGAGGAAGAAACATGAAAAAAATTATCTATTTAACGAACGCTATGCACTTTAATGACTTTGAAAAATTAATGAAATATGTCGAAGTTATGCCTAATCCTAGCAACCAGAATTTTCACTATCGCTTCATTACTAGTCTTAACGAACATTATAAAGTTAAAGTACTAAGTCAGCGTCCCATTAACCATAAGAATTGTAATCTTAACGCAGTACTTGATGAGTTTCATCACAATTTTTATTACCCCGGTTTTCACCTAAAACCAATTCTCCGTCAGCTTGAACTATATAAAAACAGCAAAGAAATTATTCGCTCGCTAAAAATACAATCTACTGATTTTGTTTTTGTCGACCTACTCAATCTCAATTTAATTAAACTAGCTAAACATATGAAGAAACGCTATGGCACTAAGATAGTAGGCATTCTCACTGATAATCCCCACAATCTGAGTGATGTCAACAAAGACTATATTAAGGAAGTTGAAAAGGGTTACCAACTCTGTGATGGATTTATTTTTCTCACTGAACACTTAAATGAATATGCCAATAGAGTTGGCCGTCCTCACCAAATAATATCTGGCGTCTTGTCATATACTAAAATCAAATCTGAAATTACCGATAAATTTGGAAAATATGTCTATTTTGCTGGTGCTTTATATGAAAGATATGGTGTCAAAACCCTTATTGAGTCATTCATCAAAGTCAAATCTGATCTTCATCTACTCATTGCTGGTCATGGTCCTCTTCAAGATGAAATCACTCTCCTTGCCGAATCTCACCCTCGCATTGATTTTCTTGGTGCAATTAGTCCTTATAAATCACTAATGTTTGCAAATGAAGCGTATATTAATGTGAACCCCCGCCCTTTTAGCAAAGATTTAGATCATGATTCGATACCTAGCAAGGTCATTGAATTTGCCCATACTGGTGTGCCAACGATATCCACTCATCATAGCCGGTTAGAAAATATATATCAGGACACAATCTACTGGTGTGGCGATAGTATTGATGAATTAAGTACGGCACTCGAGATGGTCCATCATCACTATGATCGTTACTTTGAACTTGCCAAAAAAGCCAAAGCAAGAGGAGAGGATACTTTTGGTAAAAAACCATTTTCAAAGAAAATTGAACAATTATTCAGCCAACTTCAGTCCTAAAATAACGTATCGGTAACGATACGTTTCGTATATAATAAAATACATGACAAGAAATCAGTTACGTCCAAACATCATTGTTAATCTCATTCGTACCCTAACGATTACACTTTTATCGTTTATTTCTTTTCCATTTGCATCGACCGCTTTGGGTGACATTGCCATGGGGCAATACAGTTGGGCGAATACTTTTGTCTATTTTTTCCTCATTATTTCCAAACTTGGTATCCCCACCGTGGCAATTCGTGAATGTGCCAAGGTCAAAGATGATAAAGTCGCTCTTTCACGAAAGATTCAAACGTATTTTTTCCTACAATTAATCACCACGATTATTTCATATCTTGTCATGATTGTTCTTGTTTATGGATTTGGTGATACTATAGTCGATCTTACTTCACGGCCTTTAGTGATGTTATTATCACTCAACTTCCTCATTGGGGTTTTCTCATTTGAGTGGGTATATATTGCACTGGAAAAGCATTTTTATATTGCTTTAAGAAGTGTTTTTACGGGCTCTCTAGGTCTTTTGCTTGTCATCATGTTCGTACGTAATGACCGCCATCTTTTCACCTATGCCTTCCTCGCACTCTTCACAACGTTTGCTACTGTTACCGCTAATCTTTTCCTTCTTAAACGAGAAGGAATTTCATTATTGCCTAAGTCAAAGATTGTTCTTAAAGGCGTTGTAAAACCCCTTATCATCGTATTTTTTATCACCCTTATTGTTACTGCTTACAATCAAGCAGATAGCCTCTTGCTCGGATATGTTGATCCAACAAAGAGTTTGGTGGGCTCGTATGCTGTCGGTGTAAGAGGTATTGAAATCGTAATCACAATCATTACTAGTCTAAGTGCGGTGTTTATTCCCCGAGCCACCATGGCGCTTAAATCTAAGAACTATGCTGAATTTAGTCAAATCAATAACTATTCAACCAATATTACTTTTTTCATTGCCCTTCCAGCGGTGATGATGATGATTTTATTGGCGCCCCAAATTGTCGGTTTTATCGTTACAAGTGATATTTATTGGACCCAAGCAGCCATCGACAACGCCATTCTTGCTGTGACAATATTGGCTTCACTTATGTTTACTTATTCATTGAGTGATAACATTTATCAACAAGTTTTGCTACCACTTGGTAAAGAAAAAATGTATTTTTATACAATGATTATTGGTCTTGTCCTTAATCTTGGACTTTCGATTTTATCCGTGTTAACTATCTTCTCACAGCAACCACTGTTAGGGGTTTCGCTATCAACGATGCTCTCTGACATCCTTGTCCTTGCCTATCTCATCATTGTGGCAAGAAAATATGTGTTCAAAAATATTTTCAACCTGAATAATCTTAAAATTGTTTTCGCCACAATTCTCATTGGCGTTTTTACATTTTTTGTTACCCCTCTCCTCCCTATTGCTCAACCACTTACACTAATCGCTGTGATGATTGCGGTTGCGGGTGTGATTTATGTAATAACCCTAGCGCTATTGAAGGAAGATATTATACTCGAGACATTTCATAAAGGGAAAAATCTTTCTTAACAAGGAATCGTATTAATGGCAAACCCTAATTTTCAAGAAAACAAAGTCAAACGCATGATTGCAAAAACCATTCAACCAATTTTACGAGTGCTCAATAAGCGTCTATATGTGTCATGGCAATACCGCTATATTACAGGCAGAAAACTTCAATGGAAAACTTTATCAACATACACTGAAAAACTTCAATTTCTTCGTCTCTATGTATATCCAAAACAGCCCGAAGTTATTGAAGCCGCTTCGCGTGTGGGAGCGCGTAAAGTTGTGGAAAGACATAATCTAGGTGACATATTGATACCAATTTATGGCGTTTATCAACACTTTGATGACATTGATTTTACAAAACTTCCACAAAAGTTTGTCATAAAAGCCACTCATGGTTGTGCGCTAAATTATATTTGTCTTGATAAAAGTAAAATCAATATACCCAAACTAAAAACTATGTTTGAGCGTTACCTCCGTCTTGACTATGGGCGTCTTACCGTTGAGCCCCATTACTCCCGCATCAAACCCGAACTAATTATTGAACACTATATCGGCGATGAGAAACATTTACCCACTGAATATAAAATACATGTATTTAATGGTGTTGCCCGGTACTTATACGTTGTCACTAACCGTGGCGAAGACATACGTTATAATAATTATTACATTGATTGGACGCCATTTAATGAGGCGCAATTTAATCATTGGAAAACAAGCAATACACCATTAAAACCCCCTGCAAATTACGCACAAATGATTAAAATTGCCGAAAAGCTCGCTGGAGATTTTCCCTTCGTAAGAATTGATCTATATGAAGTTAATGGTCAAATATACTTTGGCGAGTTTACTTTTACTCCTGCCAAAGGAACGCTCATTTTTGATAATGAAAAAGCCGATGATATCATCGGCTCATGGTTAGATATTTCAAAGTATCGTTAGATTTAATTCCATTTTGAGTAAGGCAACATGATTTCATACATCATCACAGCAAACTCGTAGTCCTCACCACTATCAATGCCACCTGGTTTTAACAAATCATGCTCGACTAATTCAAAGGAGACCGACATTGCGTTGGTTCTTTTCAATAAGGTCAATTCTTCCGTAGTCATCACTTCATCAAAGTAAAGATGAATCACGTTAGTTTGGGCATTATCATCTGTTCTTAAATCATCGATTGGAAAAACAAAACTGACTTGGCGAGCATCGTTACTCGCACTTTCCTCAATATAAAAGGACACTGTAAGATTAATTTTAGCGCTAGGTACACGCGAGACATCCATCGTATGATAGGGGATATTTGTACCCCCTCTTAGAGATAATGTCAGTGCTTCATAGTCCACTAATTCATAATCAAACTTTTTACCAAATCCTTGTTCATCAATTTGCGTTCTTACAAGCGGGCCAGAACCATCGCAAGCGAGGAGACCATCTGTCATCTTTGAAAACAAACCACGCTTGAAATATTCACTTATAGCCGGATTAGCGTGTGGTTGATCAACAAGGTTATTAACGCGAGCATAGTCAGTCCATAGTGTTTTTGTCGAGTTTCCCATCGCAGTAGTGAGCGCATTTAAGTATGCGGTATCACTTGGATAATCACTCTCTTTAATGGCTTTAACATCATCATCACCAAAATAATCGATGAGTTGATCAAAGGAAATTAAACCATGATTCAAATCTTTCATAATCGCGTCGTTATAAGCTTTTTCATAGACTCGACCTTGAGAAAAATCAGAGGGCGATAATGTAAATACTTGATGATTATCTTGATATTTATCACTCTTTAAATCTTGGGGAAATTCTTTAAAATAATTATCAAGAAATTCTTGTGTATGAAACTCACCGACTTCATACACTTCTTCGACTGCACTTTGGCAACTCGTTAGCATTAATCCCAAAAGTGGGAGCACTAATAATCGTGGGTTATTTTTCATCACTCATGACCTCCTGGACTTGCTCTTGTTTTTTTGCTAAATACATATAACCGGTTAGAAACATTGAAATCGCGAATTCTTTAGACTCAACAAAGGGGAAATAGTTAATATGCCAGTAACTTTCATCAAAACTGAGTTGATTAAAAGGATATTTCAGCATGTAACGGGTTATGAGTGTCAGAAGAAAACCTACAACCATAAATTTGACTGGTAACTCGTCTTGTGACTGTTGGATGTATCTGATAGCAATCTTTGTCGCCATGACAAGAAGACTAACAAACGCTATTGCACCAATGATTCCTGTCTCTTTAATCGTGTCAAGAATCAGGTTACCACTCGGGAATATTAACTGATTAGAGAAACTATAATTATATGGATTTCCAAACAAGAAATTGGCATCAAAAGCTTCTCTAATAATTCCCATATATTTGAGTGTGTAGCCATTGTAATAAAGCCGTTTTGTAAGCGCATTTGAATTAAGGAGACTCACAATGATGTTGACTTCAAAAGCGGCAAGTACACCTAATAGCACTAAAAACAAACCTAGACCAAGTAAAGTCAACATAATCGGGCGAAAATATGTCATTTTGTGGAAATTAAATTTGAGTGTAAGTGCTAGTAACAAGGCAGGAATAAGGAAAACAAGCGCCTTATAATCTAATAATAAAATCACACCTAAAACACCTAAAACACCAAAACCAATAAGAATTCTGCGATATTGCTTTGCTAAATCACGATAAAACAAGAGAGCAAACGATGGTGTTATTGTTAACAACACAAGCGTCATCAACACATGGTAGTCAACCGTGACGATGTTAAATCCCGCGAGAAGATTAGCCTGTTGAGCAACCGGATATGCATGTCCCTCAAAATAACTAACCTTACCCGCGTAAATAAGGCGATGAAAAAACCCATAATTCGCAAGCGTTGCCATGAGTGAGACAAAAAGCAAAACAGCAACACCACCAAAAATAAGAAAAATAAAATTAGTTTTCGACAAAATTTGCGTACGGGAAACAAAATAACCCAATAAAAGAAAGGCTATTCCCCCAACAAAACTCATGATTATTGTGAATAAACCCCGATTCAACAAACTTAATGAAGGATTAAATAAGGCTTCTGATTGATGAGAAAATACTGGCGAAAATGCCATGGATAATAAATATATCGTTAAGGGAAGAAACACAAAAATAAAACCCTTTGCCAAATCTTCATTGAGTGACTTTAAAAATGTCGGCAAGAGTACAAGGGCTAGTATGAAAGCAATAAGGCGGTATGCATTACCTAAGTCGCCTAAATTAAAAGCGACTAAGAACATGAGTTCAACAACTAAAAATAAAGCAATTGGCATTATTTTTGTTTGATATTGTTTGTTGTTTAATATTTTATCGATCACCAGTAGCACCCCTTTTCTACTTTAAGATAACCTGCTGGTCGTTCACCAGGTCGTATCCAATATTCGTTGATATGTTTCTTAACATATTCCCGATTTTCCCAGCGTCGGCCTTTGATTCCAAACAAGAGTTGCGTTGCCCCTCCTGATTGAATGGCTTGCTTATTCAACGACTTAATATAAAGACATAGTGGTGTCCCATATGCCCCTGCACCAACAAGAGCAATATCAAAGTCGTGTTTGAGTATTTCAACTTTCATATAATCTAAAGCCTCAAACCAATTTCCAAAGCGAGGATCAATCGCATCAGCAATCGTTTGCACCGCTTTAATAGTGATTAACTCAAATTCTGGTAATAAGCTTTGATGTTTAGGAAATAATTTCTCGCGTCTTTTATATTGTTGTTGAATCTGTTCGGCGAATGGGGAAATCACAAGAACGCGTTTGCCTTTTAACAATGGTGACCATTGCCCAAGCAGTGGGTCTAGCGACCAGTTTTGAACAGGTTTGGCATTATAGGCAAAATTACGATAAAAGTATTGTTCCATATGCACACCACTGATACCAAGAATGTCTGCTTCTGGTAAATGATTGAACATATACTTTGCATAGTAGGTTAGATTGTCTTGACTAGGCGGGAAGAACCCAGCGTTTTGCTTCATCGAAGATAAAACGCTTGCCTTAAATGAGGTTGCAAATCCAAGTCGTATTTTCTC
>CAYWQC010000008.1:0-15985 GCA_964460405.1 uncultured Staphylococcaceae bacterium
ACGAGCGGCAACGATTTTCTTGGTTGGCCACACTTGAATATCTTGGTTCCAACGCTCCACGGAATCGTTATACAGTTGCCGAGCAGCGGTAATTTCTCGTTGTAAATACGAGTTTTGTTGCATGGCATCGGCAATAGCGGCATGCGCTTTCAAATCGGGATAGTTTTCAACAGCGACACTGATTTGTCCATAAATGTTATCGACCTGCGCCGACACTTCATTACGGACGACTTCATTATCAACATTGCGACCCGAACGATAAGCAGCAATTTTCGTGAAGGTATCCTTGTCTAGATCAACTGCTCTATCAACGAGACCCACAACGTTTTGTAAAATCATCACTCTTTGTTCTAAGTAATTGTCAATCGTTGAGGCATCACCTTGAATTTTTTGTTGCAGACGATCAAAGTAATTGCGGGCACTGATTTTCATAAACAAGAAGATCACTCCTGGTATGATACCAAATACCCATAGTAGAATCTCAAAAATTAATGAACCGACTCCGACTTCAACAGGAAGTTGCTTATTAATGACGTGAATGTCACGCCCCGCTTCGTTGACTTCAAAATTGGTTTCGTCTAGTTGATTTGCCATATTATCTTCCTCCTTGACATGTTAATTTTATCATATGGTTAATCTTTTAGTTTAATAATTTTGTCAAGCAATGAATTGTCATCATGTGAAAATTCATGATCGCTAACAAAACTTATGGTTTTGCCGCGTACAACTGCATTACTCGAGTCGCCAAACAGGCGCTCTAAGTTGTTTGTCCAGCCATCACTTGTTTTAATGGCTTGATTAAACGTTGGACGATCAAGACTATCTTCAACTTTGATATATACTTGCGAGCGTTTGTTGACAGGAATATATTCCACCCAGTGAACAGGAACACGATGACTACGACCATCCCCTCCGCGAACTGAAATATAATCCGTACGGTTAATCGTTTGATATCCATAAGCAGTGACTGCGACCTTATCAAGGTTATCATCATGACCGATAAGTGCGGTTTTTAATATGTTTCTTGTTGAGGATCGAGGATGAGCGAGTTTATCAATACTGAGGGCATTGACATGGGCTTCATGTTCATAACAGGCGAGCTTTTGTGGATAAACATCCTTATAAATATATTCATGAGGTTTATGTTGTTGATAAAGAGGAATCGCCAATAATGGCGCCATTGCGAAGTAAAAATGGCGGAAGTATTCGGTGTTGTAGTGATAAAACTTTGAACGAATCACGCGAATATCATAGTCAATGTAATTGTCAGGACTGCCATCAAGATCAAAGTTTTGGAGATGATCGGGAATAATATAGTTGACTTGTTTGCGTTTGATAAACTGAAAATCATCGCCATACCCTATCTTTTTATCTTTAATGACCTTGAGCAATTCTTGCTGGGCAAGTGGTGTAAATAGGAGACGGTATTGGAGTTCATGATCACGATCAAGTGCGCCAAATAATAGTTCAAACTCACTATTAGACATCGCATGAAAATCATTCCCCTTCTTAATCGCTTTCTGCGTCATCTTGACAAGATCATCTTCATTGCGGCGAACATACCGTTCAATTTCTCGTTCATTCATCTTGTTTGCTTTTGAAGCTTGACGAGAAAACGAAAGATTAGGAGCGGCATCATTACAGTAGACGACCATCTCCTCATCGCGATAGTAAGGACAAGGCTTAGTCACACTCGCAGTCAGTGTTTGTGAACGTGTTACAACCTGTGTTTTATTACCCACTCTCACCGTTTCAGTCCATGTAATGGTCAATGTTCCCGTATATGTTTTAGTACCAAGTTGATGGTTGAGAACCTTAAGTAGTAAAAATGGATTACCATAAATCTCGCCACTTTGTACGAATTCAATCGAATGATCAATCCCTAGTGTTGGATCAAGTCCATACTTCTTCTCTAAATAATCAGCGCGTTCGACCTTAAAATAAGGATCAAAGTCGAGAAGTGGTACTGTTTTCTCGATAAGCATGCTCGGCATACTCCAATCAAACAAATCATTAAGGGGCCGCATTTGCTCCCAAGCGATCGCGAGTTGCTCGGCTAATGTAGTCTTTTCTTTACTTAATAACATTTCAAAATTTTTAATTTTCGGGTTTATGACTTTAACAATTGTAAAAATGAAGCCAATTGAACCAGCGAGGCTGCCAATAAGAATAAGAATTGTTGCATAAAGTGGAAAGCCATTAAATAATGTTTGTCCTTGAACAAGGTGAATGATAAATATTCCAGCGACGATTAAAAACAGGATAATTAAAAGGATTAAAAAGCCTTTAAGAGCGCGCTTTTTACTAAGTTGTGTCTCTAGTTTTTCGATTTTCTTTTTTTGTGCATCGATCTGCTTGACCGTGTTAATGTTGTCTTGTTCATTGATTCCAGAGCGAGAAACAAGTTCTTCAAAAAAGGCTTTGACATGTTCAGAATGTTGCTCGCGAAAAACCTTGTCAAATTGACTGACAGGTTCATATATTTGTTGTTTATCGGCCATGTTTTCCCCCCTATGGCTGAACGCAGTTATAACGCGTGAATCAATGGAATAATCATCGGTCTTCTTCTTGTTTCACGGAAGATATAGCGTTCAATATTTTTATTGACTTCTTCGGCAATTTCATCAGGTCTGATTTGTGACTTTTGCAAGCCTTTTTCGACACTGTCTACAAAAATTCTAATGATATTTTTTAGTAATAGTTCACTATCACGTAGATAGACAAACCCACGCATTTGCACATCTGGGCCCGCAATAATTTTTCGTAAATCAGGGCTATAACCCACACCGAGAATAATCACACCATCATCACTTAATTTTTGCCGATCTTCAATCACGCCACGGTTCGTATCACCAATGCCGGTTCCATCAACCATAAGATCACCATGACTAATGCGATCAACTTCACTATAAAGAATGCGAGCTTGACTATCTTTAAAAATAGCTTGAACTCCCGTATCGAGCAAAAGAATGTTTTGATGAGAAAAGTTTAATCCGCTATTGAGGGCGATTTTTGCATTAGCAATTTGATGACGGTAAAGACCTTTAACCGGGATGTAGTATTTAGGTCTAAGTAGAGAAAGCATCATCCGTAAGTCTTCTTCTTGGGCATGCATATTACCAACATTAGTTGTCGAAATATTGACAATTTCTGCCTCCGATAAATAAAGAGAGTCGAGGGCATTTGTCGCAATCACTTCCAGTACTGTCGGTGGTGGTGAGGCGATGATAAAGGTATCGCTTGGTTTAAGTATGAAGCGCTTATCTTCATTACGCTTTGTACCCAGTCGAAGTATTTTTTCAAATAGTTCTTCACCATTGCCAAGCATTAATACAATCACGTCTTGATCACGTGTTCTTAGAATATCATCTTTATCAACGACAAACCGTGGGTCAATGAGCGATAATTTATGGTCATGGAACGCTTTAAAGTACTTAGCGGTATCGGCATCATAAAAGATGATTTTACGCTTGTATTGTAAGGCGATACTGACTAATTCTTCAACACTATAAGAAGATTGTTCATATAAAGAAATAAAAATGCGACCGCGAGCATCACGTACAACTTGGGAAATCTTTGGTGTCAGACGATGACCAGGCGAGGTGTAACCGACTTTCTCCGCGCCACTACTTTCAGCAAGTAAACAAAGGACATCTTTCTCGGCAATTTTTGCCAAACTGTTAAGATCAAGTTTATAGCGATTACTGGCATTATATTCAACGATAAAGTCACCAGTATAGACAATGTAGCCCTGCGTGGTATCAACAGCCACACCAAAGGAGAGCATCGCATTATGGGTTGTTTGGAAGAAGATAAATTTCCTTCCAGCAATATTGACACGACTACTTGGTTGGACACTGACTGTGTTATAACTGACTTGTGAACCTACCTCTTTAGTAAATTTATCAAGCATCATCAAAGTTGCTTCACTGCCATAAATAGGCGCTGGAACTTCTTGATAAATAAAGGGCAACGCCCCGAATTGGTCATCATGACCATGGCTAATAATATACGCCTTAATGCGATTGCGATTATTTTTTAAGTAGTCAAAGTTAGGAATGACAAAGTCGATTCCAGGCCGTGTTTTATCAGGATACTTAAGTCCTGCTTCAAAGACGAAAATATCGTCATTAATTTCTAATATATACATGTTTTTGCCGTTTTCATCAAGTCCACCTAAGGCAAAAAACTTAATTACATCATTCATATTGTTCCTCACTATTATTGTTATTTTCTTTCATAGGTCAAATATCACATTAATTATACTAAATAATTAAGGACAACGCTAGAAAAGATAGCATTTTTTCAATGTTCAATAAAAAACAACAAGGGCGTGATGCCCTTGCTGTATTTCAAACTCATGACAACGGTTAGTCGCGTTTTTTGCCGCGATAACCACCACGACCACCACGGTCGCCACGATCACGATTGTATTCACGTCTTTGTGGTGCTCTTTCGACATAACCCTCTGGTTTTTCTAAGAACACTTTATGGCTGACTTTAACCTTACCCTTATCATCGATTTCGCTGACTTGGACTTTCAGTGTGTCGCCGACTTTATAAACCTTGGTCACGTCTTCGATTCTTTCATAAGAAAGATCGGTGAAGTGGCAAAGTCCATCGGTGTTACCAAATAAATTAACAAACACACCATAACTTTCTACGCGGTTAATCACGCCTTCGTAAACTTCACCAACACGGGCGACTTTTACAATATTGAGAATCGTTTCCTTGACACGATTAATTGTGGCACGGTCCATGTGATAAATCACAACTTGACCTTCATCATTAATATCAATTTTAGCACCATCATTTTCATCGATGATTTTATTAATCACTTTGCCACCTGTGCCTATGACTTCTCTGATTTTATCAGGGTCAATCATGAAGGTGTCCATTTTTGGTGCAAATTTACCAACGTCATCACGTGGTGTACTAATAGCCGCCATTTGCGCTGCACGAATTTCATCACGCGCTTTTTTGGCTTGTGCAAGTGCTTCACGTAATACGTCTTTGCTGACACCCTTAACTTTAATATCCATTTGTAAGGCAGTAATACCCTTGGATGTTCCCGCAACCTTAAAGTCCATATCACCGAAGTGATCTTCAAGACCTTGAATATCGGTAAGAATCGTATAAGGATGGTCACCATCAAGTGGACCACTTGTAATAAGACCCATGGCAATACCTGTGACCATATCTTTGATAGGAACACCAGCAGCCATTAATGCCATACTTGAAGCACAAATTGAAGCTTGCGAACTGCTACCATTACTTTCTAAAACTTCGGAGACAATCCGAATGGTGTATGGGAACACATCTTCGCCAGGAATGACGTAAGATAGTGCACGTTCACCTAACGCACCATGTCCGATTTCACGACGTCCAGGAATGCCTGTTCTTTTGATGTCGCCAACCGAGTATGGTGGGAAGTTATAATGGTGCATAAAGCGTTTGAAATCTTCTTCGGTTAAGTTATCTAAAATCTGTTCATCACTTTTGGCACCAAGTGTCACCACTGATAGAACTTGGGTTTGACCTCTAGTGAAGAGGGCACTGCCATGAACACGTGGTAATAGGTCGATTTGGCAATCAAGTGGACGCACTTCATCAACTTTACGGCCATCAGGACGGACTTTTTCATCAGTGATAAGCCGTCTGACTTCATCGGCGACCATGGTTTCATGTAATGATTTTACATCATCAATTGCCTTACGTTTGGCACCATCATCAGCCCATTCTTTTGCGCTGAAGTGTTCAATCATTTGAACTTTGACTTCTTCAATGGCTCTTTCGCGTTCAAGTTTATCAAAGACACTAATCGCATCTTTTAATGGTTGAGTGAATACTTCTTTACATTCCTTCACGACATCATCGTTTGGTACAAATAAGGGGAATTCCCGTTTTGCTTTTCCGACTTCCGCCATGATTTTTTCTTGGAAAGCACATAATTCTTTGATGGCTTCATGACCAAACATGAGGGCATCAAGCATATCATCTTCATTAACTTCGTTGGCCCCGGCTTCAACCATGTTGATGGCGTATTTGGTACCGGCAACAGTTAGTTGAATATCACTTTTAGCGTTCTCTTCAACCGTTGGATTAATAATGAGTTTTCCATCAACTCGTCCCACTTGGACACCAGCAACAGGTCCTTCAAATGGAATATCACTAACACATAGTGCTAGCGAGCTACCTAACATCGCGCTCATTTCGGCAGTAGCGTCAAGATCAACACTAAGAACGGTGTTAATAATTTGCACTTCGTTGCGGAAACCTTCAGCGAATAAAGGACGAATTGGGCGGTCAATCAAACGTCCAGAAAGGGTTGCGTGTTCAGTTTCACGTCCTTCTCTACGTAAGAATGAGCCAGGAATACGGCCAATTGCGTATAGTTTTTCTTGGTAAGATACTGATAATGGGAAATAGTCTAAATCCTTTGGACTGTTCCCTGCCACTGCTGTTGATAACACCGCAGTGTCATTGAGTCTGACGAGGACGGCCCCGTCTGCTTGTTTGGCGATTTCACCCACTTCAACAACGAGTGTTTTGCCATGAAATTGTAGTTCGTAAATTTTCTTTTCCATATTTTCTCCCTTTTTCCCTATAATTTACAAAAAACTGCCTTTTTTAAAAGGCAGTGTGTTTTTACTTTCTAAGACCTAATTTTTGAATGAGTTCAAGATAGCCTTCACGATTAACACGACTGTAGTAGTCAAGCAGACTACGACGATGTCCGACGAGCTTATGTAAGCCACGTTGTGAATGGTAATCATGAATGTGAACCTTTAAGTGTTCAGTTAAGTCACGAATTTGTTGGGTAAGTAGGGCGACTTGGACACGGGTTGAACCCGTATCTTTTTCATTTTCACCAAACTCTTTAACAATCGCGGCGACAACTTCTTTCTTTAAAGCCATAATAGTTTCCTCCTTTTTTTACTTTGCCTACTCATCGCACTACTTTGAGGATCCGTAGAGCAGCGAGTAAGTTGCTTGTATGATTATATACTAAATCATATTTAGTAGCAAATAGAATTACTGATTTTCCTCAATTTGGGCAATTAATTCAAGACAGTCTGCCTTATCTTGATCAATTTGCTCGACAAGAAGCGTTAAATTGTCGAATTTAATTTCTGGTCGCAAATACTTGAGGAATGACATTGAAATCACTTCATCATACACTTGTTGGTTGAAATCAAATAAGTGGACTTCGATGATACTTTTACTGAGTTTATTAATGGTCGGATGGATGCCAATATTGCACATACCATAGTAATGTTGACCTCTTAATGTTGCCTCGACAAAATAAATACCTCGTTTAGGTGTAAAATAGTGATAATCCAAGAGAATATTAGCAGTGGCATAACCGATTTTTGAACCAAGGCCAAATCCACGAGTAATAATACCATTAATTCGATAAGGTCTTGTCAGTAACGTATTTGCTTCTTCAATTCTCCCCTGCGACAGTAAACGCTTAATTCTTGTCGTTGAAATGCGACGTTTTCTTGAATAAAGAACCGGATCAACGACTTCGACGTTAAAGGCGTCATTGGAAAGTTCTTTAAGGGTGTCTACGTTCCCCTTTGCTTCACTACCAAAGCGAAAGTCATCACCGACAATGACACTATGAACATTGAGAGGCTTAAGTACTTTATCAATGAAATCCTGTGGTGATAGACTGCGCATTTTTTCATCTAAGTCGATATAAATCAACGCACTAGCGCCAAGATCAGTAAACACTTCACTACGATCAGCGATTGACATTAATAGGCCTTCTTTGGTGTGCTTTTTCATGACATTATCAATGGAAAAAATCAGCAGTATCGCAAGTTTTAGACCGAGACTTTTTGCACGTTTAACAAGTTCTTGATGTCCTAAATGGACGCCATCAAATGTGCCAACACATATGGCATAGTCTTTGCCTAAGGCTTCGATGTGATTAATATCTAAATATCCAGCATTCACAAATTAAATCCTCGCAAACAATGATATGTTTGTTCTTCTCTTTTTTGATAAATGGCTAAGAGGCGACCTTCGAAGAAGATTTTTACTCTTATTTCACTACTTTTTAGGCTAATATCGGCACCTACTTTAACGCGTTTTGCCGTTTCTTCATCGACGCTCATTGTCGGAATGTGACCTAAAAAATCACCAATGCTCATTATATCAAACTCTGTAATATTTTCTATGGTTTTAGCCATATTTATTGTGAAATTACCAACTTTCGTTCGTCGAAGCTTAATCGTCGTTGCAACTGTACCTAAGTGATGAGCGATATCATGACCTAATGTACGAATATACGTGCCACTACTGACTTTACTACGAATTGTAAAAAACGGATGTTGATAATCAAGTAGTTCAAGTTCAAAAATGTCAACTTGGCGAGGCGGGACATCCATTTTAATGTTTTGATGGGCATATTTATAAAGTGGAACTCCACCAACCTTAATGGCACTAGTCAGAGGGGGAATTTGTGTGATTCTACCCTTAAATTGATTGAGAACCCTCGTAAGCGAGTCTTGAGAAAATTCATCGACCTGTTTATCTTCAACGACATCACCCTCTAAATCGAGCGTGGTCGTTAAAAGACCAAAATTAAAGGTAGCAATATATTCCTTACTGGAATCTTCCATAAAAGGAATTGTTTTCGTTGCTTCATTAACCGCAATTAGCATCAGTCCAGTTGCGAGTGGATCAAGGGTTCCGACATGTCCGACTTTTCTAATACCAAATTTTCGTCCTACTTGATTATCAAGTTGGCGGCTAGTTGTTTGACAATGTTTATCAATTAAAAATATACCATTCATCATAATTTTTCTCACTAATGTATTATACTATTTTGTATGGGACAAAAAAGCAAGAAACACATTCGTGAAGTACTAGCGGCCATACGCCGTGCCGATGAGACCTTTAATCTTATCGAAGACAATGACCGTATTGCTATCGGCATAAGTGGTGGAAAGGATAGCATTGTCCTTTTCTACGCGCTCACGCTCTATCAAAAGTTTTCTCAAAAAAACTTCACCATCATTCCAATCATGCTAGACCTTGGTTTTAGCGAATTTGATGCTTCTGTATATCAAGACTATTTTGCTTCACTTGGTTATGAACTCCTTGTATCTGATAGTCGCCAAGTATTCAAAATTCTTGAAATCCAAAAAGAAAAACAACATTTAGCAAAGCTACCTTGTTCAATCTGTTCGCGGATGAAAAAAGCGGCGATTAATCACCAAGCGCATAAAGTCAACGCTAACAAGGTTGCCTTTGCCCATCATGTTGATGACGCACTTGAGACATTAATGATGAACATGATTAGTGGTGGACGTTTAGCGACTTTTGCTCCTAAGATGTATTTAGAAAATGCCAAAATTACTTTTATCCGGCCGCTTGTTCTTCTTGATGAGGCCACCATCATTAAGTGTCAAAAAGAACTTAACCTCCCCGTCATGAAAAGTGGTTGCCCTAATGATAAGAAAACGCGGCGTGAAGATATCAAACATTTGCTTCATGACATTTATGCGGCCACACCCGAAGCTAAGCATAATTTTCAACTCATGCTTACCAACTACCAAAGTGCCGATCTTTGGTTTAATGAAATCGAATTTCCTCTCGGTAATGGCCTTAGTGTTCGTCCGGTTGTCGATACCAAGACAACAACCGATATGCTAAAAATACGCTTCGAAGTGTTCGTTATCGAACAAGACGTTCGTCTCGATGAAGAAATCGAAGCAGATGAGCAAACCTATCAGGCTTTTGTCTTGTATCATAACCATATACCCATTGGCACAGTAAGATACAAACATTTAGATAAACATACGGTTAAAATAGGTCGATTTGCCATTATCAAATCCGAGCGTGGTAAAGGTTATGGCCGCCGTTTAATGCATTTCATCGAACAGCTTATCTACGTCAAGATTCGCCCGCTCACACTCATATTAGGAGCGCAAATTCAGGCCAGTCCCTTCTATGAATCACTGGGTTATCGTCCTGTTGGCGACCACTATCTTGAAGCTAATATTGAACATGTCAAAATGAAAAAACACCTTGACTAAAGTAAAAGTCTCCATTTCTGGAGACTTTTTAATTAATCTTTTTTACGATTCAGTCGCGCCAATAAAGCTTCAATTTCGTTGGCTTTTCTTTCGCTATCATCATAGATAAAACGAAGTTCGGGAATCTTTCTAATATCAAGGCTTTTTGCCACTTCATGACGAATAAATCCCTTAGCTTCTTCTAATATGGCAAGTTTAGCCTGAGGGTCGCCATCGCCAAGAAACGACACAAACACCCTTGCATAACTATAATCCTTTGTCACCTCAACATCGGTGACCGTCACAAGACCAAGGTGAGAGTTACGAATCTTATAAGAAATCGTCTCAGAAACCACACGGAGGATAATCGATTCAATCCGTCCAATTTTGTGAGCCATGCTACTTCTTCTCCACCATCTCAAAGCCTTCGATGATATCACCTTCGTGAATATCATTATAGTTAGTGAGGGTCATTCCACACTCAAAACCTTTTTGGCTTTCTTTAGCATCATTAGTACCATGTTTCATCGAGGAAATGGATCCCTCATAAATCACAAGTCCATCTCTTAGTAAACGACACTTTTGATCGCGTTTAACAACACCAGAAGTCACATAACAACCAGCAATCGTACCGATTTTTGAGACCTTCCAAGTTTGTCTTACTTCGGCTTGACCTGTTACTTTTTCCACTAAAGTTGGTTTGAGTAATCCCTTCATTGCCGCTTCCGTTTCTTCGATAAGTGCATAAATAATACGATGGAGATGAATATCAACTCCTTCGCGTTCTGCAAGGTCACGAACTTGTGCGGTTGGACGAACATTAAATCCATAAACAATCGCATTACTTGCGCGAGCAAGGGTAATATCATTTTCAGTAATCGTTCCCGCACTAGCGCGAATGACATTGACACTCACACCTGGGACATCGATTTTACTTAGACTTGCCTTAACAGCTTCAGCTGAACCTTGGTTGTCGGCTTTAATAATGACATTAACTGCCACTAAATCACCAGCTTCAATTTGCTCAGCAAGATCAGACAACTTGAGGCTACCTGTAGAAATACGGGATTCTCTGATTTTGACTTGCTTACGTCTTGAAGCAATTTCTTTAGCTTCTTTTTCCGATTCAAACGCCATGAACGTATCCCCGGCTTCGGGTACTTCGTCAAGTCCAATCACCTGCACTGGTGTAGCAGGTCCGACACTTTTAACAATTTTGTTGTATTCGTTAGTCATACGTCTAACCTTACCAAAGGCACTACCGGCGACAACATAATCTTGACTGGTTAAGGTGCCATTTTGTAAAAGTAGTGTTGCTTTAGGCCCTTCACCCTTGTCTAAACGTGCCTCTAAAACGGTGCCATAGGCATAACGCTTTGGATTGGCTTTTAACTCAAGCATTTCCGCTTTTAGAATAATTGCTTCCAATAATTCATCGATTCCTTGACCGGTTTTTGCAGAAATGTTTTGGAATATAACATCACCACCATATTCTTCAGACACAACGTTAAGTGCTAATAATTCACCCTTAACTTTGCTAGGATCAACACCAGGTTTATCGATTTTATTAACGGCAACAATGATGGGCACTTCCGCCGCCATCGCATGATCAATGGCTTCTTTTGTTTGTGGCATCACACCATCATCAGCAGCGACAACAAGAATGACAATATCGGTGACTTTTGCGCCCCGACTTCTCATCGCTGTAAAGGCAGCGTGGCCAGGTGTATCAATAAAGGTAATCTTACGACCACTGACTTCCTTTTGATAGGCACCAATCGCCTGTGTAATTGCACCGGCCTCACCACTAGCAACGTTGGAACTACGGATGGTATCAATTAACGTGGTCTTTCCGTGATCAACGTGACCCATAATTGTTACAATAGGTGGACGTTCCTTCAAATCTTTGACATCGTCTTTAATGACGGCAATATTGAAATCATCATCACCACTTGCTTCAATTTCTTCAAAATTAAAATCATAGTTTAAATCAATACAGACTTCACCGATGATTTCTGGTTCTAATTGCTTGTTAATTGTGACCATGTGTCCTTTTAAAAATAGGTTTTTAATAATCTGTGCTTCGTTCACTTTTAAAAAGCGAGCGAGTTCCACTACCGTTAAGGGGCCACTAAAACACAGTGTCTTGCCCTCGAGTCGAGCGACAGGACCGACAGCCTTTTTGGAAGCGGTATTGCTTATTCGTTTTAAATTACTCATAAGTATCACCTTCTTTCACTAATTTTTTTATTTTTTTAGCAATATTTGCATCTAAGATGGCAAAGACTGCTAGATTTTTACCAGCGACGAGTTGAGGAATCGTCTCCGGATTTAAACTGAGATATTCGCAATTAATTTCCTGAGCGTAACGGACAACAGATAGTTTTGTTTTTTGACTCGCACTGTTGATAATGACGATAAGTTTAACCCTATTGGCTCTGATTTTTTTAAGATTATCAAAGCCAAACAGGAGTTGACCACTAGGATAGACAAGCGAGAGGAACTGATCAAGTGCTTGATTCATGAATCAATGCTTCAACTTCCACAAATATATGTTCAGGAATATCAATTTCAAGCGCACGAGCAAGACTTTGCTTTTTTTTAGCGATTGCAAGTGCTTCACTTGTCTTAGCTAAATAAGCACCTCGCCCATTCATTTTACCGCTGATATCGACAAAGACCTGACCTTCCTTAGTCCGGACAATTCTAATCAAATCTTTTTTTTCATGCTGCTCATGAGTAGCAACGCAGCGACGTAAAACTGGCTTTTTCATCATTAACCTCTATTCGTCGTAGTATTCATCGAATTCTTCGAAGTCAATATCATCAAAGAATTCACTTTCGTTTTCTTCTGGTTGATTTTCGAGTTCACGCAGTTCTTCTTCGGTATAAATTTGCATTTTTGGACCTTCAGGAGAAATGATTGTTGTCTCTTCTTCTTCCTTGTCTTTGCGGCGTTTATAACGACGTTGTTGTTGAGCGGGACGGGCTTTTTCTTCTTCTAATTCTTTTTCAAGTTCCGCGAGTGAAATTGTCGTTTTAACTTTAGCAACTGGTTTAACTTCTTCAACTATTTCACTTGGTACCTCTTGTGGGGCCTCTGTGTTATCAACAGTGTCAACTTGGTTGAATGTCGCTTCAGCTTCAGTTTGTTCACTGACTTCGGACTGATCGATATCATCAGCAACTTCAAGAGAATCCAAGACGTCATTATCTTCTTCCTCTTCAAATTGATCGAGTGCTTCCATTTGCTTATCGCGAATGGCTTGCCATGCTTTTTCTTGATCAGCAAGATTTTGTTCGAAGACGAGTTGCTCTTTGTTTTTATAAACCAGGCCGGCTTCATTTGCTTCGTCAAGTTCCATAATCACAAGATCATAGCCTGTCAACTTTTTGGCTAAGCGGATGTTCGCACCTTTTTGACCAAGTGCTTTACCTTTTTCGCCCATTTCAAAGACAACTTTTGCCGATTTTTGTTCCTCATCGATGACAACACCAAGCGGGACAGCAGGACGGAATGCTTCAATAATGTAGAGTCCCTTATTAGGACTAAAGGGAATAATATCGATTTTTTCTTTTTTACCGGCAGGACCAAGTTCGGCACTTACCTTTTGAATGCGTTGACCACCAGGTCCAATACAAGCCCCGACCGGATCAACGTTTTCATCGCGAGCAGAAACGGCGATTTTACATCTCTCTCCCGGTTCGCGAACGATATCATGAATGACGACAGTGCCATCATAAATTTCATGGACTTCTTTGGTGAGTAATCCTTTAACAAAACCATTATCGGTCCGCGACAATATAATCTTGGCACCTTTGGGATCAGAGACGACATCGACAACATAAAAGGGTACAAGTTGTCCTTCTTGGAAGCGTTCACCATTAATGAGATGCTTTTCGTCAAGAGGCACACTCGTTTGACCAATGTTTGCGTAAGTGGTGCGATTATTTTTAGCAGTTTCAATTGTCGCTAAAATCATTTCACCAATCTTATCTTTATAAAGTTCAAACAATTGTTCTTTTTCAAGTTCAACGAGACGTTGTAAGAAATTTTGATAGCCATGGCGGCCAATTTCCGCGGAAAGATTATTTAAATAATCGTGGAAAATCACGACATCTTCTCCTACTTGTGCGTTTTCATCAAGTGTCCGTGCATTTTCAAGGGTGATTTCAAGGGCATCATCATTAATAGCCTCATCATTTTCTACGACGCGTTTATAAATAAATACATCAAATTCACAATCAATTTCATTGAGTGCTACTTTGACATTGACACCTTCACCACCATGACGTTTTGCGATTGCCTTTTGGTAGGAAGTTTCAAATGTTTCAATGACCACACTCTCACGAAGATTGCGCTTGTCAGCAACTTCTCTAAATTGTTTCAACATCTCTTCAAATTGTTGTTGTTTTGTTAACTTCTTTTTTCTTGCCATTTTTCCTATTCCTCTTAAAATTTAATAGCTTGGTTAATCTGTTTAATATTTGTTTTATCTAAAGTCACTCTAGTGATGCGACCTTTTAGATTGATTTGCAGGGTTATACTCGCTTCGTCATCACTTAGGAGTGTACCGGTATAAGTATCATGAGTTTTGACGTGTCGATGAAGAATGACTTTAATATAATGTCCGACAAAGCGTGTAAGATGCTCAAGCTTAATCACTTTTTCCGCACCAGCTGAACTGACATCAAGAATGTAGGCGTCTTTTATACTCTCATCTTCATCGAGTGCGAGACTAATCTGCCCACTGATATCGACAATGTCATCTAATGAAAGGCGACCATCTTCTTTGTCAATAAAGACGCGTAGATATTTGTCTTTGCCTCGATGATCAAACTTTAGGTCATAAAGTGTCAGACCATTCTCGTTTAGAATGGTATTTATTAATGTCTTAACGTTCTCGATATTCATAAACCTCCTAATAAATACAAAGAGTGGGAAGTTCCCACTCTTTTACGAGTAACAGATATAGTGTAGTAAACTACAAACATATGATATCACACGAATTGTCAATTGCAAGAATAATGTTTATCAAAGGTCATCAACTTCATTAAATTCTTGTAAACAAGTGTGATTTTCACGTCAATAGCGTGATAATCACATGGTCAAACATAGTATTTGACATCTTCTTTTTCAATTCTTATAAGTTGTTTTAATACATCTGGACTAACGGTCGTTCTTTGGGCTTGTTTATGAGGGGAAAACATCCTTTTCTTATTTAAAAATCGAAGCTTTGAGTTTGTAACAATAAATAGGCGACTTTCTTGAGTGATGAGTTCATCAAGGTGAAATCCGCTAATTTTGATGGTGACCAAATCTCCAGGTTCACTGACCATTTTATACTTTGCCTTATTTGTCATAATCACTTTGTTGTTCTGGTCATAGACGGGCAAACGATAACGTTTTGATAGTGTAATATCCGGAACAACATAGTAGGATTGACCCATTTTGATACCAAGTGCATGAATTAAAAAGCTACTATTCCCCGTATTAATGACGATGATTTTTGCCTGATCATCTCCCTGAAAATAAACCACTTTTACCTTGGTATGAATCGGTTCAGATCGAAGTGATAAATAGAGTGAAAGTAGGATACCAATAAAAGCGATGATCATTGATATCACAGTGATCCAATCTTGCAAGCCAATAAAAAAACTCATAATAATGTCCTCTAAAAAATTGTATCACTAATTATTTGATAAATGACACTTACTTTCTTAAAATTTAATTAGATTCACCTAAGTGGCGCTTGCCTATTTGTGTTCACTTACACTAAGCGTTATTGGATATTCAGTGTGTTCATAAATCCCACACTTGTCCCCAAATTGTCCCCACGAAAAATAAAAAACACCGTATAATCGGTGCTTTTTATTACATGGTGCCCCCTGCCAGAATCGAACTAGCGACGGATCCTTACCATGGATCTGTTATACCATTTAACTAAGGGGGC
>CAYWQC010000009.1:0-15678 GCA_964460405.1 uncultured Staphylococcaceae bacterium
CATTGTTTCTAGTGGCTTTGATGTTGATAAAATCAAAGAGTTCGAGCGTCTAGGAACACCTGTTGACACTTATGGAGTGGGCTCATCACTTGTACGGAATACGACTGTTGGGTTTTCGGGTGATCTTGTCCTTATCGATGGTGAACATGAAGCAAAAGTTGGGAGAAAAAATATCGACAATCCCCGCTTAAAAAAAGTCACTTTTCCCGTTAATTGATTTTGACTAATCATCCTATATAATCAATTTGTAAACGCTATCATTGACAATGAAAATATTTTCATATACTATGTTTTTGTGGAGGTAGTATTATGGCTACAAATCTAAAGGATCGTGTGACAATTTATGAGGTTGCTGCAGCTTCTGGTGTCAGTCTAGCAACAGTTTCCCGTGTCATTAACAATCTTGATAATGTTAAACCTGCAACAAGAAAGAAAGTCCAGGATGCAATCAAACGCTTAGGGTATCGTCCAAGTGGTTTGGCTCAGGCACTGGCAACTTCAAAAACAACGAACATAGGTGTCGTTATTCCTGGGGCAAATTATGTCTATATTTCTAACTTATTGCACGGATTAACCGATAGTGCCAAAGAAAAAGGCTATGCTATTACGCTTTTCTGCACCTCAAATGAAAAGGGTGAAGCATTAAACGCTATTGATAAACTCATCACCAGCCACGTTGATGGCGCAATTATATTTGATGATGCTCTTGATGAAGATGATGTCCAAAAAATCACCGGTTATCAAGTGCCTGTCGTTGTCGTTAATAATAAAATTGAAAACAAGGAAAAAGTCGCTTCGATTACGTTTGGTTATGAACATACGTTGCGAGAAACTATTATTCGCCCTCGCCTCAAACATCATGAAAAACCAATGTTTTTCCTCCGTCTTGATGGCGCAGGCCGTCTGATTGAACGGTTAGAGAGAAGTTTTATTAACACGCATGAAGAGGAACACAAGCCTTATCATATCGTCGAAGTTGCTGATTCTTATCTTCGAATTTATCAAACGATGTTTGACCTATTTAAAAAAGAGAAAAAGGGATTTTTCCTTTGCTATCGTGATTCGATTGCGGCCGCAGTATTAAACGCGGCACTCGACCAAGGTTTACGTGTCCCAGAAGATGTAGAAATTCTTAGTCTCATAGGCACTAAATACGCGAATATCGTCCGCCCAAAAATTTCGAATATGCATTTAGACATGTATCAAGTTGGTCTATCAGCCATGGACATGCTCGTTAAATTACTCAATGGCGAGTATTATCAACCACGAATTAAAATAGAAAGTACATATATTGAATTAGATTCAACGCTATAGAGGAAGATTATGTTAAACGTATATGACGACTTCAAATATCGAGGTCTTATTAAAGATTTTTCAAATGAAGACAAAGTCAAGGAGATGCTCGCATCACCGCAAGTGATTTACTGTGGCTTTGATCCAAGTGCTGACAGTATGCATATGGGAAATTTTGTCATGGTGATGACACTAATGCGTCTACAAAGAGCCGGTCATAAAATTATCGCGGTTGTTGGTGGTGGTACTGGCATGATTGGCGACCCAAGTGGTCGGAGCAGTGAACGTAATTTACTTGATGAATCAACCCTGAGAGCAAACACTGACGCTATCCATACTCAACTTGGAAAATACATTAATTTAGATGATCCCCGCTATGGGGAGATTGTCAACAACTATGATTGGCTGTCACGCATGAGTATGCTTGATTTTCTTCGTGATTATGGGAAATTATTTACGGTCAATTACATGTTAGCTAAGGATACAGTTGCCCGTCGACTTGATGAGGGCATCTCTTATACAGAGTTTTCTTATATGATTTTACAAGCAGTTGATTTTCTCCATCTCCATGAGCACAAAAATGTCACTATGCAAATTGGCGGCGGTGATCAATGGGGCAATTTGACTGCCGGACTCGAACTTATTCGTAAAGTTAAAGGTAGTGATAGTGTAGCCGAGGCAATGACGGCGAATTTATTGACTGATAGTGAGGGCAAGAAATTTGGCAAAAGTGTTGATGGTGCGCTTTTTATTGATAAGAAACGGTTAAGTCCTTACAAGTTATACCAATATTTTCTCAATGTTGGTGATGCTGACGCCATCAAGTATCTTAAGGTATTTACCTTTCTTCATCGAGAAGAAATCGAAGCGATTGAACATGAACATCAGCTCGATGCTAGTAAGCGAATCGCCCAAAAAACATTGGCCGCACATATTATTAGAATTGTCCATTCTGAAAGTGACCTAAACCGTGCTATTGCCATGAGTGAGGCCCTATTTAGTGGCGACGTTAAAATGCTAAGTGAAGATGAAATTGTTGAATTATTTAGTACGATAATGGTGCCAATCGCCAATCATCTAAAGTTAGAAGATGTTGTTATTCAACTTGGTGCTGCTAAAAGCAAACGTGAAGCTCGTGAATTTATTGCCGGTAACTCCATTAGTGTTAATGGCGAAAAATGTCAGGATAACGAACGTCTTTTACGGCGTGAAGATGCTTTATTTAATCGCTATTTCATCATTAAACGCGGCAAGAAAAATTACTTTGTTGCTCACATAAACGACTAAACACGCCCAATCGATATGTAACCTCTACTCGTTAGAGGTTTTTTTGTATAAAAAAACACCCATCCAAGAAGGATGAGTGTTGATTGACAAAGCAAACTAACTTAGAGAATGCGGTTGTAGAATTCAATAATTTGTGCTTCGTTAATTTCTTGAACAACTTCTGTACGTTCAGGTTTACGATCGTAGGTTGCGCTCATTTTTTCTTTGTCAGTTGTGACAAATGGGACGGCGGTGGTAAGGGTTTCGAGGTTGGCCTTAATAAGGGCAAGATCTTTACTACCTTCTGCAACACTAATGACGTCGCCGGGTTTTACTAAGTATGATGGTAAATCAACTTTGCTACCATTGACGAGAATATGACCGTGATTGACTAATTGACGAGCTTGACGACGTGTTCTTGCAATACCACTGCGGAAGACTAAGTTGTCTAAGCGTGATTCAAGAATTTGGATAAAGGCAAGACCGGTAACAGTGTTCTTATCCTTGACGGCCATTAAGAATAGACGACGGAATTGACGTTCATTGACACCATAGGTATGACGGAGCTTTTGTTTTTCAACTAATTGCTTACCATATTCTGATGGCTTTCTTTTACGACTGTTGCCATGTTGACCTGGTCCATAAGGACGTTTTTTAAGTTCTTGACCTGTTTCGAGAACAGAGATGCCTAAACGCCGTGATCTTTTCCAATCTGATCCAGTGTATCTCATGATTTTTCCTCCTTTTGTTTAAATTTGCAAAATAAACAATAGGTGTAAATTCCTTACTTCGGGTGCGTCCCTCAATGTGTTCACCGTATAGCTTTGGTTACTGACAACCGAATCATTGGTACGCATCAGACAAGTAGTATTTACATGCTGCTTACATGCTCATTGATTTTACTCGAAGTGACTATTAAAGTCAAGAAATATTCAACTTTTTTGAACCTACTATGTTGGGAAAAAAATGATTATGTTCGTGAACAAACGATAGTGTGATTGTATGGAAGAAAATTCAAGTCTAAGCTTGTATTAATTGTATGAATACAATTTACTTTAACAGGCTTATTTTGTATAATCAAAAATAGGAAGTAACTTATGCAAAATTATCTATCAATCGGACTACTCGGTTATATCGCCATCGGCGTCGGTGCCCTGGTCCTTGTTATTGGACTCCTATTACTCAATAAATTCGTCCTTGTGGGTCATAAAAATCGCCGACTTCAAAACGCAATCACCCATAAATACAATTATGCCCATAATCTACTCCTCAATGAGGACAGTCAACATTTACGACGGATTGAGGCTATCAGTGATATTAATCTACTCATGCGTCCTGTGTATGAAGAATTTTACAAACGTTTTGAACAACTCCGCGATATTGAAGATCGTCGCGCTTCAAAGGCGGTTCAAGTGCTTAATGAAGAACTAGTAAGGGGCAATAAAGAGTATCGGCTTGCCTATCAAGATAATCGTCGTATTATCAATGAGTATGAGGGTAAAGTCCAGCAACTAAACCGTGATTTAGCAAATGTGATTAAACCAGAAACGGATATTCGCGAGAAAAGTATCGACGATAAGAAGACCTATCGAATTATTAAGAACATGTATCGTGATAATAAGAGTGAACTTGAACTTGTTGAATCATCCTTTGACAAAATTTTTACGCATTTAGATCGTCTTTTTGTCCAACATGAAGATGCCCTTAATGGCGCCTATTATGATGAAGCTAATGCAATCCTTGAAAAAATTAGACGGGCATTAAAAGACTTAGAGAAAGTCTTGGATATCCTTCCCCTCCTATGTGTTAAAACCACACAGACCATTCCGCAAAAACTTGATTTTGTAAAAAACCGCTATCAAGAATTAGAAAAACAAGGGATTCCCCTGCCTCATCTCATGGTTAATGCTCAACTTGATAAGTTTTATAACTTCGTAGATACAGCAAAATCTCGACTTCGTAATTTTGACTATCATGGCATTGATAAACAATTAATTGATATCGATGATACTATTTCTTCTTTGCTTGTTAAGTTTGATGAAGAAGTCCGTCAAAAGAACACCTTTACTGAACAATTTGATGCGATATATCAAAATGTTAATGATATTGAACGTCGCTATATTAAACTTGTTAACAACATGGAAAACATAAAAAAAGTATACTTAATCAGTGAAGACGCTGATCAACAACTTGATGTTATACAAGCAAAACTTAATGATTTATCGAATACAAAACGTATGTTGGATAGCTTTACACATTCTTCGACTAGACAGCCTTACTCCGTTCTCGTTGAGAAAATGATGCAACTCAAAGAAGAATATGATGTCGCTGAGAAACTACTTAGTGACTATTTTCAACAAATTGATGGTTTAAGAAGTCACGCCGAAGACGCCCATAAATTAATCAAATTATTATTTTTCGAATTGAAAAAGAGTGAAGCAAAACTACGAGAAATGCAAGTTGACTCCTTCGCCCGTACCCTTGAAGACGATTATGTACGCTGTTATCAGTTGATTGATCTCATTGCAGCATGTGTCAAACAAACACCTATCAATGTGCAACAAGTTGATGCTTATGTAGACGAACTAAGACAACTTTCATCGACGCTTATTGATCGCGTTAATCTTGAAGTCACAAATGCCGATCTAGCGGAAGCAACGATTGTTTATCTCAATCGCTATCGTAATCAATATAGTGATGTACAAGCCAAATTAACTGATGAAGAAATTCGTTTCTTTAATGGGAGTTTTTCTGATGTTTCAAGCAACTGTGCAGAAATGGTCAAACACTATTCTAACCGTGAGAAACAATGATATATCTTGATAATGCCTCGTCAACTCCGATTCATCCAAAAGTGCTTGAACGTTACCATCAATTACTCATCGAACACTACGCTAATCAGGGCAGTGCACATCGTTTAGGCTTAGCAGTTGATCATCTGTCAAATAAGAGTAAACAAAATATTCTTCAAAGTTTTCATCTTGACCAACAAAAGTATCAAGTCGTTTTTACGAGTGGCGCTAGCGAAGCCAATAACCTATTTCTCAAAGGTGTTGCTCGCCATTACGCACAACGAGGGCGTAAAATCATTACAAGTGAGGGCGAACATTCAAGTGTGTTGAAGCCACTTTTGGCACTTGCCGAATCTGAAGGCTTTACAGTCGTACATTTACCACTCAACGAGGAAGGCAAAGTTAATGTGAGTGACTTAGCTAGCCATCTTGATGATGAGACTATTATTGTTTCGATTATGAGTGTCAATAATGAGACGGGCGCAATCAATGATATGGAAGCTATCAGTCAGCTACTTCAAAAATTTCCTAAATGTTTTTTTCATAGTGATGTTACTCAGGCTGTTGCTAAGACAAATCTCGACTATTCATTGTTTGATGCATTTTCTTTTTCAGCCCATAAAATCAATGGTCTCAAAGGAAGTGGTGCTTTAATCGTCAAGAAAACAATCGCTGTGAAGCCTCTTATTGAAGGAGGAAATTATGAGTATGGTTGGCGGGCTGGTACACCTGATAGTCCTAAGAATATCGTCTTAGCGACAACACTTAAACTGGCATTTTCTAACCATGTTTCAAAGTTGGAAATCATCAGGAATATGTCTCATCAATTACGCACTTATCTTTTGAATCACCCGCTGATATTAGTGAATAATAGTGACCAATCACTCCCTCATATTGTTAATTTTTCCTTGAAAAAGCATAAGGCCGCGATTATCGCTGCGGGTCTTTCTGATGCAGGCATCATTGTTGGGTCATCAAGTGCATGTAGTGCTAAGTCTCATAAACCAAGCCACGTAATTCAAGCCATCTACCATGACAAGCATCGGGCTAACGCCGTATTACGTGTTTCATTTGGTTATTTTAATCAGGCAAATGATGTCGATCGACTTATTGAACAACTAGATAAATTATTAAGGAATGTAAAGTATGACTAGAGAGATTATGATTAGCTTCGGCGAACTTTATACGAAGGGAAAAAACCGTAAGCAATTCGTTCGCCAACTCAAAGGCAACATAAAACATGGCCTTGCTGAATTTTCACCTGAGGTTGTGATGACTCACGACCATATTTATGTGCGTCAATATGTGCAAGAATTTGAACAACAAATCATCGATATTCTTGTGGATATAAGTGGCATCTATTATGTTAGTATTATTGAAATTTATCCTACGGATGAGCTAAGCCTAAGAAGTGCTGCGCTAGATATCATCAAGCGGCAATCAGGCCATACATTTAAAATCCAATGTAAACGGAACGATAAGACTTACCCCCTCATATCAGATAAAATCAATCGGATGCTGGCTAAAGAAATTTTACAAAATACCACATGGACAGTCGATGTACATCAACCCGACTTCGCTCTTGATATCCGTATATATCATAATGGCGCTTATTTTATCATCAAAAAGTTTAATGGTGCTGGCGGATATCCTCTCGGTATTATGGGACATAGTCTCATGATGTTAAGTGGAGGAATTGATTCTCCTGTAGCAGCTTATTTAATGCTGAAGCGAGGTATACGCATTTCATGTATTCACTTTGCTTCACCCCCCTACACGCAAGAAGGCGTCATATATAAGCTTAAAGACTTGCTGTCAACGCTCAATCGATATCAAAGTAAAATCGACCTTTATATAGTTCCTTTTACTCGATTGCAAGAAGCAATCTACCAGTATGTAAGACCTAGTTATACGATTACAATCATGCGAAGAATGATGTATCGACTTGCTGAAGGTCTGGCTAAACAAAAGAGTATTCCCATCCTCGTGAATGGTGAATCGATTGGTCAAGTAGCATCACAGACACTAGAAAGTCTTAACACGATTAATGCAGTGACATCAATGCCTGTTATTCGGCCTTTAGCCACAATGGATAAAAATGATATTATTTCGATCGCCCGAAGAATCAAAACTTATGATATATCCATTCAGCCTTTTGAGGACTGCTGTACAATCTTCACTCCTAAAAATCCCGAGACAAAACCGCTGTCGTCTCATGCTGAAAAGGAAGAGGCTCGATTTGCTTATACATCACTTATTGACGAAGCAATGGAAAATATTCAACATCTTGTCATCGAACGAGAAGAAGATATTTAAAAAGATGAGCCATACATGGCGTCATCTTTCTTGTAAGAAAAAAACCTCATTGCTGAGGTTTATTTTCTTACTTCGCTAAAGCTTTTTTTGCTGTATTAACAAGTGATGCAAAGGTTGTATCATCATGAATGGCTAATTCGCTTAGCATTTTACGGTTAATATTTACGCTTGCTAACTTAAGACCATGCATGAATTGTGAATAAGAAATATCGTGTAGTCTACAGCCGGCATTAATCCGACGAATCCATAATTTACGATAATCTCTCTTCACTGTCCGACGGTGAATATATGCATACTTTAGTGAATGGAATACTTGTTCTTTAGCGGTTCTAAAGAGCAAGTGTTTGGCGCCGAAGTAACCTTTGGCTTGCTTTAAAATTTTCTTTCTTCTTGCTCTGGTAACAGGGCTATTTTTTACTCTTGCCATGATAGGTTCCTCCTAGTTTTGAATGAGATACTTAATCCGTTTGTAGTCGCTTGCTGAAACAAGGCGAGCCTTACGTAAGTGTCTCTTTTGTTTTGTTGTTTTGTTTGGGGCTAAGTGTGAACGGTAAGCTGAACCACGAATGAGCTTGCCAGTACCACTGACTTTAATCCGTTTTGTTAAAGCTTTTTTGCTTTTCATTTTTGGCATGTGTGTTTCCTCCTATTTTTTGACTTTCGATGCTAAAACGACTGTTAGGAAGCGACCATCAAGAGTAGGTTTTTTCTCGACAACGCTATGTTCTTCAACTAGGGCGAGGAATTTATTTAAAGCCTCTTCACCCACTTCAATGTGCGCCATTTGGCGGCCCCGGAAGCGGACTGAAACTTTAACTTTATCACCATCTTTTAGAAATTGAGCAGCTTTACGCGCCTTTGTTTCTAAGTCGTGTGTATCAATAACAGGTGACATCCGTATTTCTTTGAGTTCTGCAGTCTTTTGTTTTTTTCTAGCCTCGCGTTCGCGTTTTTGCATTTCAAAGCGATGTTTAGAAAAGTTAAGCATTTTGCATACTGGTGGCTTTCCATTTGGATTGACACAGTAGAGATCAAGACCGTATTCTTCGGTGGCGAGGTTAATGGCCGTACGTGTTTTCATTACACCGAGTTGTTGGCCTTCAGGGCCAATCACTAGTACTTCTGGAAACCGAATGTTTTCATTAACTGGATCGTTGGGACGTTCAGGACGTTTTTGATTTGGACGTTGGTAATAAATAAGCAGTTCCTCCTTGGTTGCTAAAAGAAAATGTGGGCACAAGTAGAGCCCACATATTAACATTACAATGTTTTGTAGCGTTTACCAACCTGAGATTCAAGTCTGGTGAGAAGCGGGCGCCTCTACTTTCCACGATTTCTTTCGTGACTATATATTAACAAGTCACAGGTCGATTGTCAACAAATAAATATTGCATTTTTTCTTTATTAAATTATCGATGATATGATTGTTTTTTATAAAAAGTGCTCAAGTCATTATTTGAAGTATGTTGTTTTATTTTTGATTTCACTCTTGAGGAGTTTGATAAAGTCAGTGGTTTTTAGACTTACTTGTTCATTCGTGCTATACCGACGATACGTCACAAGATTTTCTTCTAATTCCTTATCGCCGATAACGAGGGTAAAGGGAACCTTACTCATTTGTGCATGGCGAAGACGGTAGCCTAGTTTTTCATTACTATCATCAAGTTGGACTCGGTAACCCATCTTAATGAGGCGTTTGCTAAGTTTTTTGGCATAAGTTTGATGATAATCATTGTTAACAGGGAGAATACTCACTTGTGTTGGTGCAAGCCAAAGTGGGAATGCGCCCGCAAAGTGCTCGGTGAGAATACCGATAAAGCGTTCAAGTGAGCCAAAAATAGCACGATGAAGCATGACGGGGCGAACCTTTTGATTGTCTTTATCAATGTAAGTGATATCAAAGCGTTCGGGGAGATTCATATCGAGTTGAATCGTTCCACATTGCCAAATTCTTCCGAGACTATCACGGAGTTTAAAGTCAAGTTTAGGACCATAGAAAGCACCATCACCGGGATTAATTTTAAATTGTTTACCACTTGAGCGGCAGGCTTTAGCTAAGGCTTTTTCACTCTCATTCCAAATGTCAATGTCACCAATATACTTGGCTTCAGGACGGGTGGATAGTTCGATGGAATAATCAAGGCCAAAGGCACTATAAATTTCATCAAACAACTTAAGCATCTTTTTGATTTCACTATTAAGTTGGTCTTTACGACAATAGATGTGGGCATCATCTTGCGTGAAGTTTCGGACACGGAATAAACCGCTAAGTGCGCCACTTGCTTCATGACGATGGACATTTCCTAATTCAGCAACACGTAGAGGGAAATCACGATAGGAGTGAAGCGAATTTTTATAGACAAGAATTGAACCCGGACAGTTCATAGGTTTGACCGCGAAATCATTTTCATCAATTTTAACCGTATACATATTGTCTTTGTAATTCTTCCAATGACCACTAATTTCCCATAGTTCACGACTCAACATCGTTGGTGTTTTAATAAAGTCATATTCATGACGGTGAAGCAGCTCAAATAAGTAGTTTTCAAGTTGGTGATAAACAACCATTCCATTAGCCAACCAAAAGGGAAAGCCAGGACCAAATTCAGAAAACATAAATAGATCTAATTCTTTACCAAGCTTACGATGATCACGTTTTTTAGCCTCTTCAATTTGATGGAGATACGCATCTAAGTCTTCCTGTGAGAAGAAGGCAGTTCCATAAATTCTTGTGAGTTGTTTGTTCTGGCTATCACCCCGCCAGTAAGCACCGGCAAGAGAAAGTAACTTGAAAAATTTAACATACCGTGTACTTGGCATGTGTGGACCCACACATAAGTCGGTAAATTCACCCTGTGAATAAACGGTTATTTTTCCTTCTAATTCTTCGATTAACTCGACTTTATATTCATTGTTTTCAAACAATGATAGCGCCTGCTGCTTGCTCACTGTTTGGTGAGAAATCAGAAAGTCTTTTTTGGCAAATTCCTTCATGCGCTTTTCAATTTTAAGAAGATCCTCATCACTAATCGTGACATCGCCAAAATCAACATCATAATAAAAACCATCATTTATTGAAGGACCAATCCCAAACTTAGCGTGTGGATACAATGAAAGAATGGCTTGCGCCATAAGATGAGAAGCATCGTGTCGCAAAATACTAAGGGCTATTTCATCGTCTTTTGTGACAAAATGAACATTGCCTTCCTTTAAAATGGGTTCACTTAAATCATAGTTTACACCCGCTTGTTCATAAATGAGAATATCTTTTTTGTTGACAGGATTAACAAGCTTTAAAAGCTCAAAACCGGTTTGTCCCTTGTCAAGTTCGTAAACGTGTTGGTTGACTGTTATTTTCATATGTTCCTCCTAAAAAATAAAAAGCGTCCACAAAGGACGCTATATAGCGCGGTACCACCTTATTTCATGTTTCCATGCACTCAATGGTCGTAACGTGACCAACGATTAACTTGTGTCGTTAATAGCTCCGAAGTGGTATAAATCATCGTCTCTCCATCTTTACACCGACCAGATGGTCTCTTTAAGAAGAAGATGAATTACATATCTTCATCAACGCATACATAATATACAATAAAATTGGCGATTAAACAACAAATTTATCTTGTGTTAAGCAAGCCATAAGCGGCGGCGCCAATTAGTCCTGAATTTTGTGAGAAATGGGTTTTAACTAACTTGGCGGGTTTGACCTTGTCCAATAATTGTTCAAAGAAAACATCGCTAGATTTCATCACCCCACCAGTGAGAACGATGACACTAGGTGCGAAGGCATCATTAATAAAATTGATTAAATGACTGATTAAATCTAACCAATCCTTGTAGACCTCAACATATTGTTGCTCGTTTGCTACGACTTTTTCAAAAAAAGAAGCGGCACTATCTAGGGTAAGATTATTAAGAGTCAAGAGCCGTAAAATACCATTGCCACTTGCGATTTTTTCTAATTCATAAAAGTTTCCTTTATATGGAACTAACATATGACCTATCTCGCTTGATGCATTTTTAATCGTGCCATTTTCAAATAGAGAGCCACCAATTCCTGTTGAAATGGTGATGAAATAGGTTGAAAATTGACCCTTGCCAGCGCCGACCATTGCTTCTGCTACACTCGCCATTTCCGCATCATTTCGAATATAGACAGGTAGGCCATATTGCTCAACAAGAAGGGGGACGAGATCAATATGAGTAATATTAATGTTTGGTAGGGCATCGATATAACCATTTGCCCTTACGCGACCAGGAACGCCAATTGAAATAGCGATAGGGTGAAAACTGAGACTATCTAGATCATCGATGATTGCGAGTACATCACGATAAAATTGCGATAAGTTGCCATTTATCGTATTCCGAATCAGAACTTTTTCAATATGATAATCACTATTAATAATTGCAGCTCGAAGATTTGTACCGCCAATATCAAGGGCAATCACATATCTCATAAAACAAATTCCTTGGTTTTATTCACACTCACAATACGGAGGAAGTTCGTGCCGCCACTACCTGTTGGAATACCACCCGTAATAATTACCATATCATTTGGTTTAAGACCAAATTCACGAGCCTTAATCAAACTGAAAGCTTCCATCTCCTCCATTAACTGCGGGAGTGTATTAACAACGACGGGATATATTGAGAAGTAGGGGGCGACTCTTAGAGCACTTTCACGCTTGAATGTCACCATAATAAGTGGGCATTTTGGCCGCGATTTAGCGATTCTTTTGGCACTGTTGCCTGTTTCACTAAAACAAAAGATCATCTTAGCGCCAACGAGATTAGCCGTATTTGCCACACTATTCGCAATGGCATCACTGCGAGATTTGTCGGAATTTTCAAATGCAAAATTGGCAAATTTTTCATAAGATAAATAGTCTTCAATGGTGCGGGAGATACTTGATTGCATGCTGGCGGCTTCTATAGGATATTGGCCAGTTGCTGTTTCACCACTCAACATGATGGCATCGCTACTTTCTCTAATCGCAGTAGCGACATCACTCACTTCTGCTCGAGTTGGCAGAGGATTAGCTTGCATGGAATCTAGCATTTGTGTAGCAGTAATCACGGGTTTCCCCACTTTACGGGCTTCATAAATAATTTTTCGTTGGATAATCGGTACCATTTCTGGCGGGATTTCAACGCCTAAATCACCACGGGCAACCATGATGCCATCAGCAACCTCAAGAATTTCCTGGATGTTATCAACGCCTTCTTCATTTTCGATTTTTGCAATTACGGGAATATCTGGATGACCAATTTCTTGTAAATAGGCTTTAATATCTAGCACTCCCTTTTTGTTACGAACAAAAGAGGCGGCGATTAAATCAATGCCATTGTTGCAGCCAAAATCTAAGTCACGTTTGTCGATATCACTAAGCGCGGGAAGATGGAGCTTAGCACTTGGAATATTGACGCCTTTACGATCTTTTATCACATGCGTATTAAATGCTTTGGCAACAATTTCTCGTTTTTCATAGTCTTTTGCAATGACATCTAACCGTAATTTACCATCATCAATTTTAATTGCATCACCAACACTAATATCATCAAAGAGTCCTTCATATGTGACAGAAAAATGCTCTGCATCTCCAAGAACCTCTTTCATGCCAACTCGCAAAATCGAGTCTTTAATAACTTCAACACTACCATTGATAAAATGATGGCAGCGAATCTCTGGTCCTTTTGTATCAAGCATGACAGGAACGTATATACGATCTTCCTTTTCAAGTCGGCGGGCGAGATCAATCACTTTTTTATGGGCCTCATAATTGCCATGCGAGAAGTTAATTCGCATGATATTCATGCCAGCTCCAACGAGTTGTTTGACTTTTTCATAAGTATTTGTCGCCGGTCCTATCGTACAAACGACTTTGGTTTTTTTGCTTAAATTATACATATATCTATTTAAGAGTGGAGATAACTCCAATCAGCTCCTCCGTTTTAATATAGCTACGACGTTGGGCACGGACAATATCATAATCGCGAATTTCGCCATTTGTCGTACCGACAACGCGGTTTTTCTTACCCATTGTCAAAATGTGAATTGCGTGGACACCAAAACGTGCGGCCAAGACGCGATCAGACGCAGTGGGTGAACCCCCTCTTTGAATACGACCGAGAATTTCAACAGTCGTATCAAAACCTGTTTGTTCGCGAATCATCTTGCCAAATTCTTGAATATCAGGAAAAAGTTTTTCACTAACAAGGACAAGAGCATGACGAGAGCGACTGAGATGGATGTCCTTTAGTTTGTTAACAATTTCTTCATCACTTGGCCGATATTCAGGAGACAAAATTAGATCAACACCGCAGGCAGTTCCGCCATACAAGGCCAAATCACCACAGTGATTACCCATCACCTCTACGATGGTACAACGAAGATGTGAGCTCGAAGTATCGCGTAATTTGTCGACTGCCTCAGTAATGGTATTAAGCGCGGTATCAAAACCAATCGTCGTATCAGTACCGGTGACATCATTATCAATCGTCGCGGGAATGCCAATAACATTAACCCCTTTTTTAGCAAGTGCAGAACCACCACGATAACTGCCATCTCCGCCAATAATAACGAGGGCGTCAATCCCATGTTTTTTAAGATTCGCAACAGCAATGTCCTGAACACTATCTTCAATAAAAGATTTAAGGCGAGCAGTTTTCAATATCGTGCCACCTCGCATAAGAATTTCGCTAACAAAACTACGATCAACTGGAACGATTTGATCCTCTACTAAACCTTTAAAACCTTCGAAAACGGCATACATTTCCATATTATTAATCAGTCCAGAACGGACAATCGCACGAATCGCGGCATTCATGCCAGGTGCATCCCCACCACTAGTGAGAAGTGCTACTTTTTTTACCATATCATCGTTCCTCAATTTCTCTTAAAATCAATATTATTTCCATAGAAATATCTTAATATTTCATCAAATGTATACCCTTCGTCTCCCAAATACTTACTTCCCCATTGAGTCATAACTCCCGGACATTGAGTTTGTTTACCGTCGCAATACTGAGCTAATAAAGGTTGTATTTGACCTGATCTATATATATATAAATTGAATATCTCATCAACTGCTCTATCTATTGTGTCAAATATATTTCTATTATATATAAATTTATGGTCATATTGGGTAGTGGATGTTATTGTAAATCTATATCCTTGATTTTTATACCATTCTGTATATACCCTATTTAGAGTAAATGATATTATGGCTACAATATTTGCGTATATAGTACTTTTGGGCCATGTTGCATATATTTCAGAAGATGCAACATTTTTTATATAATCTTTAAAATATATCCAATAATTTGGAGCACTATCATCATTTGGTAATCCATCATGAACTATAATAAATTCCGGAACTACTACTTGATTTAATACGAATGTAGACTTTGAGTCATCTTCTATAATTTTAGGTTCGTACCCTGCATATAATTTATGCTCTTCTATGTTAAATGAACTTAATATACCGTACTGATTTCCTAATTTTTTTAGTTTTACATTTTGAATTGCTTCTATTATTGGAAGTACTTGAATACCAGATATAATTGTATCTTCATATCCTTCTTTTGTTACTTTTATTGCATATCTACTATACGGTCTTTCATTTTCTGGATATTCTGAAAGTAAAATATTGGGTGCATATAATTCTAAATTTCTTACCTGACCTGATATATTTGTTTCTAGATTGTCACATATTAATTCCCATTCATCTGTATTTCGATGTATATAATATATTGAAATATTGGCTCCTTGTATTGCAAAATCTGTTTCGTAGTCATTAACATTAATTGTTAGATACCCCCTGCTCAAAATAATACCCCCCTTTTTATCTTTTTATCTTTATTTCTATATTTAAAGTTATGACTATACTATATTTTTAGTTACTAAAAATATAAAAACTCTAAGATATAATGAACTGAACCCCTTAAAGTAGACAAAAGTAAAAAAGACTTGTAAAATACTACTTTAAGGGGTGATTTTTATGCAAAGAAA
>CAYWQC010000010.1:0-15492 GCA_964460405.1 uncultured Staphylococcaceae bacterium
AGCGAAGCGCATTCTTTACAGTGAAGAATATGCTATTTATGAACATCGTCTTAACAAAGAAGAATTTTTAGCGGGACGTTTTGCCGCTAAAGAGGCATTTTTAAAGGCTTATCGAGATGGCATTGGCCGCATCTCTTTCACAAGCATATCAATTGTTTATGGCGGAGATGGAAGACCTGTCCTCATGTATAATGATCAGTTTTATAGTGTCTCTATTTCTCATGACGGTGATTATGCAGTTGCCGTTGTCGAGGTGAAAGAATAGTATGATCGGTCAATTTAGTGCTAGTCTCATTTCGTATCGTCGGATTCGCATTGTCCTCAATAACGACAAGTATCGCGAAGATGAGCCTGATATTCTCCTTTATGGAAATGATATACAAGTTCCATTTCAGATTGTCCATAAGATTTTTCAATTTCGCACAAATATATATGAACTCGAACTCGAGAACGACTTACAGTTTGGACTTTCATACTTAGTCTATATTAAACATTATGGCTTTATGCCACTAAATATAAGTATGGCGACGAGTTTTGCCGATTTTGATGAACGTTTTCAATATCACGGCCAAGATTTAGGTGCTCATTATACAAAAAGTGCGACAACCTTTAAACTTTGGGCGCCTCTAGCTAGTCGTGTCGTATTAAAAATTGCGCGTTTAAAAAGCGAGCATTGGAACTTTTATATGCTTGAAAGAGAAGATAAGGGTGTGTTTTCACTTAAGTTAGAAGGTAATTACGAGAAGTATCGTTATCGTTATTTGGTTATCAACAATGGTGTTGAAGCAGAAACGATTGACCCATATGCCTTTGGCTCAACCCCCAATGGACGTGACAGTGTTGTTGTGAACTTCGCGCACTTTAAGGTTGATTTTCATGATGATGATTTGCCGATCATGACCTCGCCGACCGACATGATTATTTATGAAACAAGTGTGCGAGACATGACCAACGATGATCGGGCAAATATTAAACATAAAGCAACATTTTATGGCATGATTGAACAAAATCGTCGTACCAAAAATGGGATGAAGTGTGGTTTTGATTATATTAAGGATTTAGGTATCACTCATTTACAACTACTGCCAATTTATGACTTCCAAACCGTTGATGAAACGGATAAGTGGAAACAATATAATTGGGGTTATGATCCGCAGCAATACTTTGTTCCTGAGGGAAGCTACGCGCGGAATGTTTTTGATCCCTATTCACGGATTAAAGATTTAATGTTACTCGTGAGTAAATATCATCAGCATGGTATTCGTATCTCGATGGATGTCGTCTTTAACCATGTTTATCAATTTTCGACAAGCAGTTTTGAAAAGGTTGTTCCCAATTACTATTTTCGCAAGAATGAACAAGGTAAAATTGTCGAGGGAAGTGGATGTGGTAATGATTTAGCGACTGAACGTCCAATGGTAAGAAAACTGATTGTTGATGCGGCGTTGTTTTTTATTAAAACTTACCACATCGATGCTTATCGTTTTGATCTAGTCGGTTTGATTGATCAAACAACAATAAAGATGATTGCCGACAAAGCAAAGTTGATTCGTCCTGACTTTATGATGTATGGTGAAGGCTGGAACATGCATACAGCTTATCCCATGGAAGATCTGACAAACATGAATAATGCCTTTGATATTGATTATATTAGCTTTTTTAACGATTCCTATCGTGAAATTGTTAAGGGGGGGTCATTTGAAAATTCGATTACCGAAAAAGGGTATTTACTTGGTAATGCTGATTATCGTGATGGCTTCAAATTTTCACTAAAAGGGAGTGTTACCAATCATACATTTACACCAAAGTTTCAAGGTGCATGGCAATCTATTAATTATGTTGAGTGTCATGACAATGGCACATTGATGGATAAGCTCATTGCCGCGGAACCTGATAATGATATGGCAACGAACCTAAAAAAACTACAATTAATTAATAGTGCTTTGATGTTATCCTATGGTGTACCCTTTTATCATCGCGGTCAAGAAATCGGTCTTTCTAAATATGGCGACATGAATTCATATCGCAGTAGTGATAAGGTCAATCAGTTCGCCTATACATTAGCCGGCAAACGGCAATCACTTGTTCAATACTTCTCCGATTTGACACGGCTTCGCAAGGATTGTCTATTTTTACATGAGACGAGACCCGATGTGATTGAACAAAGTGTTACATTTTCAGATTTAGATGAGGGTGGTCTTCATATCGCTTACAAAAATACTGCGAAACATTCACCTTATCGTCTCTTCAATGTGTATATCAACATTGCTAATAATCCCCTATTTCTCAGCCTTGACCAACCACAGAAAGTCATACTCAACCAAACCGGATATATCGAAGGTAAAAATAATGAATATGTGCAAAACATCATGGTTCCTAAATTGGCTATGATTATCGTTGGTTTAAGAAATGAGGATCAAGGAAGTATTGTCGAATAGTTTAATCTCTCAGTTTAATTGCAAACAAAGGAGGTTATTAGCATGTTAAATAGTGTTACATTAATGGGTATCACTGGTCCTAGAATCAGTAAGGATGCCCGCACTATCATTGTCAAGCGCGCATACAACGAAGATATGTTGACGCCACTAAGCGATAGTATCGCTGTTATCTTGTGGTCTCGAAATCAAAGTGCGCCATTCTATCGCTGTGATGATGGTGAACGAATTGGCATCAAGGGTCGCTTAGAAGTCCAAGATGGTCAATTAGTCGTGATTGCCGAACAAGTTTACGCCATTTAGAAAGGGAAGTTTATGTTTAAGTACGTTGTCTGGGTGATTCGTCTCATTATACCAATCCTGCGGCACTATCCGTGGATTTTTGCAATGTCTCGACATCCACAACGTTACTCTTTAAAACTTCGCTACAATAAAGTAAGGCACCTTGTTTTTGTGTTTTTAAGAATTGTAAAAGTTGATCCTTATACGATTAATATGCCCGTTCTCCAACCCGGGGAGCGGGTATATCTTGTTGGCAACCACGTCAGTTTCTTTGACCCTGTTGTCCTTGTCGCCGTTCATCGTTATCCCATTACATTTGCTAGTAAAGTAGAAGTGCTTAAATTTCCAATTGTTGGTCGTATTCTCAAAATTTTAGATGGTGTATTTCTCGAACGAGACAATCTCAAGCAAGAAATAAAAGCCATGCAAGTCATTAAACATTCAATGAAAAAGGGTGATGTCAATTGGGCTTTATTCCCTGAAGGCACACGAAATAAGGATTATCATGCACCCCTTGGTGAATTTAAGGCTGGTAGTTTTAAAGTGCCTGCGACATTAGCAACTCCAATTTTGCCAGTTGCGATATGGGGAACACAGGTGATTTTATCAACAAAGATTCATTGGCGGCGCTATCCTGTTTTTCTCCAGTATTTACCACCCATTCATGCCAGCGATTTTGCTGGAAACACGGTTAAAATCGCCACTTATTGTCAAAGTTCATTACAAGAAGTCATCGATGATATGAGAAAAAAACATCCTAAACGTGTTGAATATTTTGCCAAGAACAAGGACTTTGTTCAATATTTAACACAAGACTCAACGTCGTCTTAAACCTTTAGGATAATGGTTTTTCGCTTGTCCTCCGCTAATCTTGACCCAACCAAGATTGACCCCTAAATAACTAACGACTTGGTATCCATTTGGCCATGAAGGACACATAAATGTCTCCCCGCGGAGATATTTTTCTTTTTGTATGTCATTAAGTTTTTGTGATTGCGAGGCATTTAAATATAAGGCAAGAGCATGATTATAACTGACGATACCACGGGTGATAGAACCGAGAAAAACTCCATATCGAAGTATATGAAAGTTTGATTTATAAGCATATTTTAAGCCAAAAAAGTGTTGTCCAACGTCGATGATATCAAGATCAAATTGATAATCACCAAAAGATTTTTTCTTGGCTATTTTTAAGACTTGCTTTGGGCAATGACCAGGTTTTTTAAGGTGGCAAATAAAGTGACCGTCTCCCTCAAAGCGATGAGGAAATAAGTGAATGGCTCCTTTAATGTCATCGCTCATATAAAAACTCGGATGAAAAGGGATCTCAACAATTTGCGCATCGCTATGTTTCAGTAGATGAGCAACAACGGCTTCATCCTCTTCGTAGGAAAAACTACACGTTGAATAAATGAGTTCACCTCCGGGTAAGAGGCTCTGATATGCTGCAAGAATGAGTGTTTTTTGTAAGGCTTGATATTTCAATACTTTTTGGTAGGACCAATCCTTAAGCATGTCCTCATTTTTTCGAAACATACCCGAACCACTGCAAGGAGCATCAAGGATAATCTTATTAAAGTCACTAGGGCGTTTCTTGAGTAAATTGATAGCATCCTCATTTGTAACAAGTACATGATCAAAACCGAAACGTTCGATATTTGAGGCTAGTGTTCTCGCTCGTTGACCGCTCACATCATTTGCAATGATGAGACTATGCGTGTTTTTTAGGGCAGTTTGAACTGTTTTCCCGCCTGGTGCTGCACAAAGATCAGCAATGATTTCATTGTCGCCAGTTGGTAGTAGATGGGCGACGAGCATGGCGCTTAAATCCTGTAAATAATAGGCGCCAGCATTAAATAGATAGCTCTTCCCGGGAGCGATGTCATTTGGATCATAAATAAAGGCATGATCGATGATTGGATGAGGGACTAGACTTGGAAAAACATTAAGCAAATCCTGTCTTGATAAGCGGGCAGGATTGAGTAATAAACCTTGGTAACGCTTGTTGTCAAGGCTCGCTAGGAGAAGATCAATCTCCTTTTGCGAAAGATAGCAGGTTAAATGTTGGGCAAACTGTTCTAACATAATGTAATTTTATCGGTTTTGAGATATAATTAATAGGTATTATTCAGAATAGGAGATAAATAATTATGCGAATGATAGATATCATTACTAAAAAAAGAGATGGTGGGGTTTTAAGCGAAGCTGAAATCCAATTTTTCATTAAGGGCTATGTTGATGGCGTTATCCCAGACTATCAAGCGAGTGCATTATTAATGGCGATCGTATTTAAAGGGATGAACAAAGAAGAAACGGCAACACTCACTCGAGAAATGATGCTTTCCGGAGATGTCATTGATTTGAGTGGTATCGAAGGTATCAAAGTTGATAAGCATTCAACAGGTGGTGTCGGTGATAAAACTAGCCTTGTCCTCGGTCCTCTTGTTGCCAGTTTTGGTGTTAAAGTAGCAAAAATGAGTGGTCGCGGTCTTGGCCATACTGGTGGGACAATTGATAAACTCGAAGCCATTCCTGGCACGCAGACATCCATTGAAAGATCGGCATTTATTCAACAAGTTAATGATGTTGGTTGTGCCATTATTGGGCAAACAGGTCGCATCGTACCCGCTGATAAAAAATTGTATGCCCTTCGTGATGTCACGGGCACAGTTGAAAGTATCCCTCTCATTGCTGCATCAATTATGTCGAAAAAGTTAGCGGCAGGTTCAAACACGATCTTGCTTGATGTTAAATTTGGTAGTGGTGCTTTTATGAAAACGCTTGATGATGCGCGGCTTTTAGCTAAAACGATGGTGGACATTGGCAATCATCTTGGTCGTGATACACGGGCAATTCTCACAGATATGGATCAACCACTGGGACTTGCTGTTGGTAATAGCCTTGAAGTGATTGAGGCAGTTGAAACACTTCATGGGCGTGGACCTAAAGATTTTGTTGAACTGTGTCGTCATGCCGCATCGATTATGTTAGAACAAGCAAAAGTCGTCAAAAACAGCAAGGATGCCTTAGCCCTCATCGATGAAAAAATCGCATCTGGGGAAGCATTTAATGTCCTTAAAGCTATGATTAAGGCCCAGGGTGGCGACACTCGCGTTTTAGATGACACTCGTCGCTTTGATAAAAGTCAGCATGTTATCGATGTTATCAGCCAATCAGCGGGTTTTGTTCAACATATTAATAGTTTGGACATCGGTGTTGGTGCTATGAAATTAGGTGCGGGACGGCAAACAAAAGATGATGTCATTGATATGAGTGCCGGGGTCGTTCTTGCTAAAAAAGTTTGTGACGAAGTTAAAAAAGGCGACATTTTATGTCGCGTTTATACAAACAAACCTCAAGCAGAATATCAAGAAGTACTCACGCAGTTACATGATGCATTTGTCCTTAATGAGCAGCCCGTAAAAGTGGCAGCAATTATTCACGATTATATACGTTAATGACTCATTTTGTCTTTTTTAAGACGCGCTAGGTCACTAGTGCGTTTTATTTTTGTGAGACGGACATAGTTTGAGTTTAGCGACTGTTCGAATTTAGATGTCATATTTGGTATATAAAAATGTTCATCTTTGATGAGTTCAGGTAAATATTGAATTTTCTCCCAAAGATCAGGACGATCATAGGGGTATTTAGCTTCTTTGGCAAGGTTAACAGGCGTCAATTTGAGATAATCTAGTGGCGCAAGCGGTCGTTTTTCAACCATATCTAGAGCGCGAAATATGCCATCATGGGCTGCTTTAGATTTTGGCGAAAGCGCTAATTCGCAAACAGCAAAACCAAGGGGAATTGTCGCCTCGGGAAAGCCAAGTTCACGAGCCACTTGGCAGGCTTGATAAACGCGATCAACAGCAGGAGGATTGGCAAGTCCGACATCTTCATATGCAGTGACGATGAGGCGGCGAATAATTCCTTCTAAGTCACCTGATGCGATAAGACGAGCAAGATAATATAGACTTGCATCTACATCACTACCACGGATTGATTTTTGCATTGCGCTGACGGCATCGTAGTGTCCGCCTTCGTCTTTATCGATTAAATAATTAGGTATTTTATGAACCTTTTTTACAATTTCTCCGTCAATATGTTTATTTTCAGTGAGGGAAAGAATTTCAAGCATATTATAAGCGAAACGTAAGTCACCACCACTCGTTTTAGCAATCAGTTGAAAGGCATCATCGCTAAGGGTGATGGCATTATCTAAACCATTAAATGTTGTTAGCGCTCGTTTTAATCCGGTAATGATATCGTCAACCGCCAAGGGTTCGACTTCGAGTAAATGGCAACGACTTCTAATCGCAGGGTTGATGGCAAGATATGGATTTGCCGTTGTCGCACCAATGAGGAAAATTTGCCCACTTTCTACGGCGGGAAGTAAGAGGTCTTGTTTGTCTTTGTTAAGGCGATGAACTTCATCAACAACAACGATAACACGAGGATAAAAGGCACTGGCTTCAATGGCCTCTTCAATTTGCTTTTTTTTGCTGGTGACGGCGTTGAGTAAAATGGTATGAGCCTTGATACTACGTGCAAATGCTTCAGCAATTGTTGTTTTACCACTACCAGGTGGACCAAAAAGTATCATGGAAACCGGCATGTCATTAGTCAGCGCATTTGTTAAAAAACCATGGGGACCGACGAGGTGTCGCTGGCCGATTATCTCGTCTAAATACTGGGGTCTCATGCGATAAGCTAATGGAGTTTTCATAGCAATAATATATCATTTTTTTAACTTTTTATCTATAATAGAGTGGTTATGAAAGTATTAGTACAAGTTGTTAAGCAAGCAAGTGTCAGTGTTGGTGGTGAATCGGTCGCAAGTATTGGGAAAGGTTTACTGTTTTTTGTCGGATTCACGCATGGGGATAATCAAGGCATAGTCGATAAAATGACCAGTAAACTAGATAAAATTCGCGTTTTTCAGGATGAAAACGGTAAAACTAATCTTTCACTCAAACAGGTAGGTGGCGACATATTAAGTGTTTCTCAATTCACTTTGTATGGCACTCTTAAAGGTGGTAATCGTCCTAGTTTTACGACTTCGTTGCCCGGACACTTGAGTCAACAATTATATGAGTATTTTAATCAACGCCTTACTTTGTTAGGATATCATGTAGAAGTTGGTGTGTTTGGCGCAGAAATGGATGTTAGCTTAATTAATGACGGGCCATTTACTCTAATGATAGATAGTGATGAATGATATGAATAGTGAAAACAAAAAACAAAAAGTAATCGTGGGACTCAGCGGCGGGGTTGATAGTGCTGTTGCTGCCTATTTATTAAAAGCACAAGGATATGATGTCACTGGCGCTTTTATGCGAAACTGGGATGCAATTGCTAATAATGATATTGATGGTAATCCTACCCTGAATGATCCGATGTGTCCCCAAGAGCAGGATTGGGAAGATGCAAAACGTGTTGCAGATCAATTAGATATCCCGCTTTTACGCGTTGATTTTATTAAAGAGTATTGGGACAATGTGTTTTTATACTTTCTTGATGAATATCAAAAAGGTCGTACTCCTAATCCTGATATTTTTTGTAACAAATATATCAAGTTTGATGCTTTTCTACACTGGGCAGAGGCACAAGGGTTTTCCACTATCGCGACAGGTCACTATGCAAAACGCGTCGATCGTGATGGACTGACATACCTCTACAAAAGTTTTGACCAAAATAAAGATCAAACATATTTTCTCAGTCAACTTAGTCAAACCCAATTGCGAGCATCACTATTTCCACTTGGTGATATTGATAAACAAACGGTCCGCGATATTGCTCAAAAGCTTAATCTAGTCGTTGCCAAAAAGAAAGATTCTACTGGTGTGTGTTTTATTGGTGAGCGCCACTTCAAACAATTTCTTCACAACTATTTACCAATGAAAAAAGGCGACATAATCGATATTAATCGTCAACAAGTGATCGGCCAACATGATGGGGTATTTTATTACACAATTGGACAACGTCGAGGACTGGGAATCGGCGGTCTTAAGGACTACGGCGACGCTAAAAGTTGGTATATTTGTAAAAAAGATGTCAAAAACAATGTTTTGTATGTCGCAAATGATGAAAATGATGAGCATTTACTTTCGGATGAGGCTCTCATTAGCGACGTTAATTTTAATGCTACCATTCCCGCACACGGTGCACTTATTCATGCTAAGTTTCGTTATCGCCAACAAGATTTACCCGTTAAAATCTATCATGTCGATGACACACATGTTCGTTTAGAATTTGTGGAGCCATATAAGGCAATTACTCCCGGTCAAGCAGCGGTGTTTTATCAGGACGATATTTGTCTTGGTGGTGGGATTATTCAAGATGTTTTTTATCACGGACAAAAAATCAATTAAATAATAGCAATTTTTATATCTATGATATAATTAATTAAATCGATGCGGAAGCTCAAATTGAACAAATAGCGAATGATGGATGGTGAAAGCATCATGACGTTCAACTACGCCACTTCCAAGAGAGACTAATTATCTCCGTCAGCTCGCGTTAAGAGAAAATCAAGAGCATTTTGTTAAATGAATGAGGATGGTACCGCGGAATTCATATTTCGTTCCTTACTATGTTTTTACTTTAGGAGGAAATATGAAAAAATTAAGTGGACAACAAATTCGTCAAACATGGCTCGATTTTTTTAAGGAACGTAACCACAGTGTTTTACCTAGCGCTAGTCTCATCCCCCTTAATGATCCAACATTATTATGGATCAATAGTGGTGTGGCCGCTTTAAAACAATATTTTGATGGAAGTAAAATCCCGAGTAATAGACGCATCACTAATGTCCAGAAATGTATTCGCACTAACGATATTGATAATGTTGGCTTTACGAGTCGTCATCATACTTTTTTTGAAATGTTAGGTAATTTCAGTGTTGGTGATTATTTTCGTGAAGAAGTGATTACTTGGGCTTTTGAAATTTTGACAAGTCCCCATTATTTTGCGCTTCCTAAAGAAAAATTGTATTTTACATATCTTCCTAGTGATGTTGATACGTACCGCCTTTGGCAAAAAGTCGGTGTCAGTGATGACCACCTTATTGCCTTAGAGGGAAACTTTTGGCAAATTGGTGAAGGACCATGTGGTCCTAATACTGAAGTGTTTTTTGATCGTGGTGAAGCCTATGATCCCCAAGGAGTAGGAATTGAACTATTGAAAAGAGACTTAGATAATGATCGCTATTTAGAAATATGGGGTATTGTCTTTAGTCAATATAACGCTGTTGATGGCGTGGATCGTGATCAATATCAAGAACTTCCAAGTAAAAATATTGACACGGGTGCGGGTTTAGAGCGCATTGCATGTGTTCTTCAAGAGACAGAGACTAATTTTGAAACCGATCTTTTTTATCCAATCATAGAGGCGATTGCAGGTATGACTTCTCATCCTTATGAGGATCATAAAATGGCATACCGCGTGATTGCCGACCATATACGTACGTGTGCATTTGCCCTCAGTGATGGTGCTAATTTTGCTAATGAAGGTCGTGGTTACGTGTTACGGAGGCTACTAAGACGGGCGATGCGATTTGGTCGTAAACTTGATATCGTTGAGCCATTTATGTATCAACTCGTTGATACTGTCATGGATATATACCGTGATTTCTATCCTTATATTTTAGAAAAAAGTGACGATGTCAAACGTAAGATGAATGCAGAAGAAAAGCGGTTTTTGAAAACACTACTAAGTGGTGAGCAATTACTGCGTAAACATATTGATGAAGGGGTCACGTTAATTGAGGGAGATGTTGCCTTCAAGCTTTATGATACGTATGGATTTCCCCTTGAATTAACAATAGAAATTGCTAAAGAAAACGGATTAACTGTTGATGTCAACACTTTTAATGTCGCACTTGAAGCACAGCGTGTTCGTGCACGTAATGCCAGAAGTGAAACCGGTTCAATGGGATCGCAAAGCAAAGATTTAATTGCGGAAGTCACCCCCTCTTCCTTTCTTTATGACAAACTGATGGTTGAAGCCACCGTGACAGCAATGTTTAATGATGGTGTTAAGGTTGATATCTTAAGCGATGAAGGCCAAGTGATGTTTGATCAAACCGTTTTTTATGCCGAAAGTGGTGGTCAGGTAAGTGATGAAGGAATGATTGAAAATCACGATTTTAAAGCCACTGTTCGCAGTATGATTAAGGCTCCAAATGGTCAACATCTGCATGATATTGAAGTTGCATATGGTGAACTTAAAGTTGGTGATAAAGTGACTTTAGTTGTTGATGCTCAGCGTCGCCACTTAACCATGCGCAATCATAGTGCAACGCATCTATTGCAGGCAGCACTTAATAAGGTTTTAGGTGATGATATTGCCCAAGCGGGTAGTTTTGTCGGTCCTGATTACCTACGATTTGATTTCAATTACGATGGAAAAATCAAAGCGTCTGACCTTCAAGACATTGAGTTGATTGTCAACCAAATGATCGCGCAAGCTCAACCGCGAAAGGTTCACGTTTTGCCCATTAAAGAAGCGAAGAAGTTGGGAGCAAAATCATTATTCGATGAAAAATATGAAGACATTGTTCGCGTTGTTGAATTTAAAGATTTATCCCTAGAGTTTTGTGGAGGGACGCATGTGGACAACACTGAAGATATAGGATTGTTTATTATTGCTAGCGAGCATAGTGTTGCCAGTGGCATTCGCCGGATTGAGGCATATACTAGTTTAGGCGCTTATCAAGAAGTGTTGAAAAGAGCACATATTTTACGTCAAAGCGCAACCTTATTGAAAGTCGCGTCTTCTAGTGAGATTAGCAACTCGCTTAAACAAAGACTTAATGAAAATGCTAAACTTCAAGAACAAGTTAAAACACTCAAAGACAAACAAGCGGCTCAGTTGGGAAAAACACTTAGGGATAGTTTTAATGTGTTTAATGGTATTCATTTGCTTATTCAACAAATTCCTGATGCGAAGCGTAGCGATTTGCTTTTACTCGTTGATCAACTTAAAACACGATTTAATGATGCAGTCATTGTCCTAATTGGAGAGGGTGACCCCATTGATATCGTTGTCAGTTCTGCCCCTGAAGCCGTGCGAGAAGGTATTTTTGCTGGTGACATTGTTAAGGGAATATCGCGCTACTTAGGTGGTAGTGGCGGTGGTCGTAGGGACTTTGCTAATGGCGCAGGCAAAGTTGCAAAACCAATTCGAGATATTGAGACATTCATTAAAGGTTTGATTGCTAATGAGTAAAATTATTGGTTTAGATTTAGGAACAACCACTCTTGGGATTGCAATTACTGATGAAAATCAATCATTTGTGTTTGGGCGAGAAGTATTCCGTTTTAAACCGAAAAATTATCGTCAAGCTCGGCAACATATCATGACATTGGTCGGTTCAGAAAATGTTGAACTGATTGTACTAGGTCTGCCGTATAATATGGATGGTAGTATTGGCGAAAGGGGACTTAGTGTTCAGCGTTTTGGTGATGACCTTAGCAAACAATTACCAGAAATTAAACTCGTTTATCAAGATGAACGCTTAAGTTCAGTTGAGGCTCACGAGCGGTTGTCGGCAATTGGCCTTAAGACCATCAAACATAAAGACAAAATTGATATGGTTGCTGCCCAAGTTATTTTAGAAACATACTTAAGAAAAAGGAGTCAATGATGAATTTACATGATGACGAACTATTAGTTACAGACGAAGACGGAAAAGAGTATAATTTTAAGATACTTTTTACCTATGACAACGAAGAACGAGGCGTAAAGTACGTATTTTTTTATGATCCAAAAGATGAGGATGAAGTGTTTTTTGCTCGTTACTATGAGGATGGTCATCTTGAATATATTGAAGATGAAGATGAACTAGCCGAAGTCGAAGAAGTCTTTGCCGCCTATAGTGAAAATGACGATTTTGAAGTCGAAGAAGAACAATAAAATCACAGCGAAAATAGGTCGCTATTTTATGACTTTTAATTAAAGATAATTATGGTATAATTAAAGGCACTTACTAAAGTAAAGTTTGAGGAAATAATATGGTTGAAAATAAATTTACACTAACAAAACAAGGTTTAGAAAGCCTACAAAATGAATTAAAGTTTTTACTAGAAGTCGAACGTCCACAAGTGCTTGAGGATATTGCATCCGCACGTGCTTTTGGTGACTTAAGTGAAAACGCAGACTATGATGCTGCTCGCAATAAACAAAGCGAAATCGAAGCGAAAATCACGCGCATTGAACGGATACTCAAAAATTCTGTCATTGTTGAATTTTCTAAAAGCGCCGACAAAGTTTCATTTGGTAACTTTGTTGAAGTCAGTGATTTAGAACGTGGTGATGTTATGGTATTTCAAATTGTTGGATCAGTTGAGGCTGACCCACTTAATGGGACGATTGCCGACACTAGCCCACTTGCAGAAGCCATTTTCGGAAAGAAAATCGGTGAACGCGCAACGGTCAAAGGCGTACAACCCTATGAAGTTGAAATCTTACGTATTTCAACGGAAAAATTCGATTAGTTACTCAAAAGTTTACAAATAACGATGCCTCCTTGCTATTTATAAGTAAGGAGGTTTTTTATGTTAAAAATCATTATTATCGGAGTTTTAATCACATTTTTAGCAGTCTTTGCTTTTACCACGATTGATCCAAACGTCAATCAAGGTAATCAGACAACAAGTGCCTTAATCAGTGAACAGTATAGTTCTGTGACAGTCACGGGGCAAGTCAATAAACCCGGTACGTATGTCCTCGAAGATGGTGCAACAATTGATGATCTTTTAACTGCGGCCGGAGGAGCAACTGCAAATGCTGATGCTAATGCCTATTTGGAATCAACAAAACTTATCAAAGGACAAAGCTATTATATCGCTCCACTTTATGATGAAGATGATATTTGTGGCGATGTTCTTTTAGAAAAAGCCAACATTAATTACGACAATAAAGACCAGCTAATGGCGATAAATGGCTTCGGTAGCACGATTGTCACCGCCCTTATAAACTACCGCGATCAGAAAGGTAGCTTCACTTATCTTGAAGAATTAAAGGAGGTATCAGGGATTGGCAATGCCACCTTTGAAAAGGTTAAAAATTACGTAACGATTAGATGAAACTGTTGCCTGCCTTTCTAATCGCCGTCTTGACACTTTTAGCTTGTAAACAACCGATATGTTTTATCCCCCTAATTGGCATATTGTGGACTATTCGAAAAAAAAGTCGACGTATCCGCGGTTATATCGTAATCGTACTTGTTTTTCTTTTGATTGGATTAGTATCAACTTATGCGAGCTTTCCTATATCAGGTGAGCGTGTGGGTCTTATCATCAAACAAGAGAATAATTATGTTATTGTTCAAACCATCCAAGGACGCTTTCATTTTAGTTTACGTGGTCATAATTTTGCGATAGGGGATCTCATTAGATTTAGGGGTAGCAGCCAAGAACTTGATTTTCCAACGATTGAAATGGGATTTGATTTCAATCAATATCTTAGAAATCTTGGAGTCAAACAAACACTGAATATTTCACACTATCAATGGGTGTACAAATTTCCGATTAGAATCAACGAAATCAAGGCGAAGATCTACCAAGACTACAGTGATGATACGCGTACCCTTGTTGAAGCCTTTATTTTTAATAATAAGGATTACGATAATCCGATTATGGATAATTTTTCGAGGATTGATTTAATATTTCTTCTATCATCAAGTGGGATGCACCTATTTCTATTGATGGCAATCACGCGTTCACTGCTATCTCTATTTATGATTAGTGAGACAAAAAGAGATCTGATTCCCTTGTTTTTATTGATACCACTTTGGATGTTAAATTTAGATAGATTTATTTTTTATCGTCTATTTTTGGTGAAAATTTTTCAAGTCATTAATCACAAATATTTGAAACGACACTTTGACTATTTGAGTATATTAAGTTCGTGTGGCCTGATATTTTTGCTGATAAATCCTTTTCTCTTATATAACATGAGTTACTATCTAAGCTTTGGGTTAAGCTTGTTCATATATTTTGTGAGGCCGATTATGAATAGAGTACATCGGCGTTATCGAAGTCTATTACTCGCTTTATCAATTTATGGGGCATTAATTCCCATAAAGATTATGCACAGTCATGTGATATATCCTCTTGGAATGGTGTTGCAACTTGCGTTAACTCCCCTATTAGGACTATACTTTACGCTTGCTTATCTAAGTGTCATTTTAGCGGGAAGGGGAGCATTCGTTCTTAATGCTTTTTCTAGTTTGATTCGGGTGATGAGTGGGGCGTTTCCACAGTTAAACAGTGGATTAGCGGCATTAAACATAGGCTTCGTCACGGTTTGTGTGCTTTACGCGTTGATATTTATATTAGTTTTAAGCATTGAAAGTAAACATAAACCGCTACAAAATATGATTATAGTAACTTTTTCATTATCATCACTTATTATTTTTACCCCACTTACAACATTAGTCACTAAAAGTGTGAGTTTCATCAATGTTGGTCAAGGTGATGCTACCCTCATCCAACATGGGCGCACGGCTGTGTTGATCGATACAGGCGGTAGCCATTACAATGATATCGCCTCCGATTGTTTGATTCCCTATTTTAATTCAAGACAAATTCCTCACCTTGATGCTGTCATTATTACACACGATGATTTTGACCATAACGGTGCACTGCCTGAGTTAATCCAGCACTTTAATGTAAAAAAAGTCATTGATAGCGATGATGCTTTTCCCCTCAGAGTAGGTCCACTGACTTTTATCAATCTTAATCAGCGAGAATATTTTACGGAAAACAATGAAAAA
>CAYWQC010000011.1:0-15039 GCA_964460405.1 uncultured Staphylococcaceae bacterium
CAGTGAAACAGATGAAATTATCATGTTCGAAAGGGATGAACACATCTCTTTTGCAAACTGTGGACTTCCATACTATCTTGGTGGGGTCATTCAGTCACGTGATCGTCTTATTGTTGAAACAATTGCGGGTCTACAAGAAAAATTCAATATCGATATTCGCAATTTTTCCGAAGTCATTGCAGTTGATCGTATCAACAAAATGATTAAAATCAAAAAGGTTAAAACTGGTGAAGTCTATGAAGAAAGCTTTGACAAACTTGTTTTATCTCCTGGAGCCAAACCGATTCGAATCCCAACTCCTGGGCTAGATGAATCTGATAATGTATTTACGCTTCGAAACATTCCTGATACCGACAAAATTAAAGCTTTTATTGATCAAAGGCAACCTAAAAAGGCGGTGATTATTGGTGGTGGATTTATTGGTGTTGAAATGGCGGAAAACTTTGTTGATCAACATATTGACACGACAATTGTCGACCTTGCTGATCAAATTTTAGCGCCACTAGACTTTGAAATGGCAAAATTAGCTCAAAATGAAATGAGCAATCAGGGTATCAAATTTGAATTACAAACGGTTGTGACAGAATTCCAAAATAATGGTCATCAATTATTACTTAAAAATGGCAAAACACTTGAGGCGGATCTTGTCATCCTCGCGATTGGTGTCAAACCAGAAAACGATCTTGCTGTTCAATCAGGACTCAAAATTGGTCCTCGAGGCCATATTTTAACAACCAAGACGCTACAAACAATTGATGAAGCTAGTGGCGAGGTTTGTCCCAATGTTTATGCGATTGGCGACGCGATTGAAGTATTTGATTTTATTGATGATTCTAAAACCGCGATTGCTCTTGCATGGCCAGCCAATCGTCAAGGCCGTCTTGTTGCCGATCACATCCATGGTTATCATGTTTCTTATAAAGGGTCTCTAGGAAGCTCTGTTGTTAAAATATTTGATTATATCGCGGCTTCCACAGGTAATAATGAAAAATCACTTAAGCGCAAAAAGACCCCATATGAAGTTTCATATGTTACCAGAGGCAATCATGCTGGTTACTATCCAGATGCGCAAGAGATGATTATCAAACTGATATTTGATCCTGAAACAGGAAAAATATTTGGCGCGCAAGCTTTTGGTCATGCTGGTACAGAGAAACGCATTGACGTCATTGCGACCGCGATCAAGGGGGGGCTTACGGTGGAAGATCTGCCTGACTTGGAACTATGTTATGCACCACCTTTCTCTAGCGCTAAAGACCCGGTCAATATTGCGGGTTATGCTGCCAGTAACGTCAAGGCAGGCATATATAAAACTGTTAGATATGATGAAATCGACGCTATCATCAAGGCTGGTGGACTCGTCATTGATGCGCGGACCAAACTCGAATTTGACCTCCATCATATTGATGGTTCAGTCAATATTCCCCAAGTTGAGATGCGCGATCGTCTTAATGAGTTCCCAACTGACAAGCATACACCTATCTACTTATATTGTAATATTGGTCATACAGGCTATCTTGCGGTCCAAATTTTACGGGGACACGGATACACAAATATTTACAATTTAGCCGGTGGAATTAAGATGTATAGTGCTGTCTATCAATATCAAGTGAATGAAAAATTACCTACATTTCATAATCCTGAAGAAAGAGTGGTCGATAAAATGAGCACAAAAGAAACAAATAAACTCACTATTAATGCCTGTGGGCTCCAATGTCCTGGTCCAATTATGGAAACATACAAGGCAATGCAAAAAATGAGTGAAGGTGATGTCCTTGAAGTTGAAGCAACTGATAGTGGTTTTCAACGTGATGTTGAAAAGTGGTCAAAGAGTACTGGGAACACCCTTATTGATGTCGTAAAAGATGGCAAAATTTACCGTGCCACCCTTGTCAAAGGTGTTGCTAAAACGAATGGTGTTGTTAGTGAGGGTGAGGGTAATGCAAATACGACTATTGTTCTATTTAGTGGTGATTTAGATAAATCACTAGCGGCATTAATAATTGCCCAAGGAGCAAAAGCAATGGGCAAAAACGTCACAATATTTGCAACTTTCTGGGGGCTTAATCTTCTCAGAAAACAAAGTAAAACCCATGTCAAAAAATCATTTATTGAAAAAATGTTTGGCGCTATGATGCCACGTGGAGCCCGTAAAATGAAAATATCAAAGATGAATTTTGGTGGTGCTGGTACCGCCATGATTAAAGGCGTTATGAAAAAGAAAAATGTTCGCTCGCTCGACACACAACTTCAGGATGCCCTTGATGCAGGTGTGAATTTTATCGCTTGCACCATGTCCATGGACATTATGGGAATTAAACGTGAAGAGCTCATTGATGACATTGATTACGCTGGTGTTGCTAGTTACTTAGCCGAAAGTGAACAAGCCGGTATCACACTATTTATTTAAAGCGTATTTAATCTAATAAAAACCGGAGCGGTTAACTCCGGTTTTTTTGTATTTACTTAACTAATACTTTTTTTAGCTTAGTGTAAGCGGTCGTACCATTAGCGAATTTGAATTTCGCGCTATCTTTAACGAGTGGTAAGAGATATTCTCTCATTAATTTACCCTCTCCATGAATGTCGGCTAGAAGTTCATCACTCAGTTTATGTTCTACGTTTGCGATATTATGGAGTCGTTTCAGCTTGAGGCTCGTCTTGTATTCGAGTCCAGGTTTACGATCAATAATGACCATATAACCTGTTTTCCCTTTCACAATTGACTTAACAGCCTTTTCGCTGACTTTCACCGCTTCCTTTTGATCAACGGCAGTAATGTTTAAGGTCCCTGCACGTTGCAGTAAACTAAATTCAATTGGGCGAGTAGAATATCCTAAACGATCGCTGACAATATTAGCAAGTCTTGAACTCACACCACCTAATTGCATGTGTCCAAAAGAATCGAGTTTAACATTTTCCTTTGGGAGTTGCGTTTCAATACCCTCACTCACAACAAACAAGGCCCGTTTTTTGTTTTCAAAGACTTCTTTTGCTTTTTCTAAGAAGAAATCAAGATCAAATTTTTCTTCTGGTAAAAAGATATAGTCAGGACGAAGTTCTTTGTCTTCAATGGCTGCGGCCGCTGCAGTCAACCAACCTGCATGACGTCCCATCACTTCAACAATCACAAATTTTGACTTGGGATATACAGCATTATCAAGGGCAATATCTTGAATGGATTGCATCACATATTTTGCAGCGCTAGGAAATCCTAAGCAGTGGTCAGTAAAGGCTAAATCGTTATCAATGGTTTTGGGAATTCCCATCACCTTACAATCATATTCAACTTTTGCGAAGAATTTGGAAAGTTTATAACATGTGTCCATTGAATCATTGCCACCATTGACAAGCATGTAACCAATATTGTGCTTCTTAACGGTTTCTAAAATTCTTTGATAATCATCATGTTTGATATCGCCAGATAATTTATAGCGAGTTGTCCCTAATGCTGCCGCAGGTGTTTGCTTGAGCAGTTCGATTTCTTGTTCATCTTCTTGTCTTAAATCAATTAAGCGGTCATTGAGCAAGCCTTCGACACCATTAAGGCTTCCATAAATACCATCGATCTCTTCGTGTTTTTTGGCTTCTTTAATCACTCCGTAGAATGATGTGTTAATAATAGCGGTTGGTCCGCCTGATTGAAAATATACTAGTGATTTTTTCATATAATATAATCCTCTCTTTCCCGTATAAATTATAAGTCAAATTCAGTTTTTTTCAATGAATATTGAAAATATTGTTATATTAAATTTCCTCAACATTCAACAACATCATCGCAAGCGCGAGCACTTGCTCTTTGGCCTCTTCTTGATTAATCGTGTTTGTAAAGTAGGCATTAATTATTCTTGCCACTTGACGCGCACCATCATCTTTAAGACCTCTAGTTGTGAGCGCGGCAAATCCAAGACGAATACCCGAAGTTGTATTTGGCTTTTCATCATCATTGGGTAACATGTTCTTATTAACAGTCACATTGATCTCTTCAAGCATCTTTTCGGCTTCCTTGCCGGTAATACCATACGATTTTTTTGTATTTAATAGGAAAAGATGTGTATCTGTCCCACTGACATCCGCTCCAAGTCGAGCAAATTCGTTGGCACATTCCTTGGTGTTGAGTAATACTTGTTTAATGTATTCTTTATACGCCGGTTGGGCGGCTTCAAAGAAGCATTGGGCCTTGGCGCCAATGATATTCTCGAGCGGACCCCCTTGCATACCGGGAAAACAGGTGAAATTTATTTTTTTAATCATCTCTTCGCTGTTAGTCAATATTATACCACCACGTGGTCCTCGTAATGTTTTATGCGTGGTCGATGTGACAATATCAGCGTGAGGGAAGGGGTTAGGGTGTTCACCTGCTGCAATTAATCCAGCAATATGGGCCATATCTACCATGAAAATTGCTCCAACTCTATGGGCTATTTCGCCAATTTTCTCAAAGTCAATTTGATATGGATAAGCGCTAAACCCTGCTAAAACAAGCTGAGGTTTCTCTTTATTAGCAAGTGCTTCTAGCAAGTCATAGTCGATCCGTCCGTTGGGTTTAAGGCCATAGTGGACAATGTTGTATTGCTTGCTAGAAAAGTTAACTGGACTACCATGAGTGAGGTGGCCACCTTGATCAAGACTCAGTGATAAAATTGTGTCCCCTGGATTAAGCACAGCTGCATATGCAATCATGTTTGCACTACTACCACTATGTGGTTGAACATTGGCAAATTGACAAGCAAACAGGTTGGTAACAAGATCAATAGCAGTCTGTTCGATACCATCTATGTAACGGCACCCGCCATAATAACGTTTGCCTGGATATCCCTCTGCATATTTATTTGTTAAAATCGACCCACAAATAGCTCGTACATCCTTACTAGCAAAATTCTCGCTGGCAATGAGTTCAAGACCATGGTTTTGTCGGGCGTTTTCTAAGTTAATTAACTCCGAGATTTTCTTCATAAATATTCCTCCATATCAATATTATCATAGGTGACATCAATGGTCTTTACTATATTATTGTTTCACCCACTAGATATTTAGTGAAAAATCCTTATAATTATATTAATAGAAAAAACACATCCTATAATAACCATCCCCCTTGCCCACCGTGGCTTACATACACAAACTTGGGATGAAAATTCAATCCCTGCTTTTGAAAACGCTATTGCAAATGGGGTGGGTATTGAATTAGATGTTCATATGATGAAAGATGGAAACATTGCTGTTATTCATGATAGTAATCTCAAGCGAGTGACTGGTTATGATGTGGACATAGAGAATTTAACAAAAGCCGATCTTGTTAACTACCCTCTGTCTAAAAGTAAAACTACAATCCCTCTTTTTGAAGATGTCCTAACACTAGTTGATGGTCGTGTCCCTCTTCTTGTCGAATTAAAAGTCGTCAATGACTTTAATGAAGACTTTGCCCGCAAGGTTATTGAACTACTCAATCAATATCCATATAAGAAGAATGTCGCTTTACAATCATTTAACCCTTATGCAAATAAATTTATGAAACAAACACAAGATGTGTTTCCAGTTGGTCAACTCGCAAGCGATGTTTTACCTGGACAAACTAAATTTGTTCATTTTATGTTCCGTCATCTTTTCATTCTTTTAATTAGCAAACCTGACTTTTTAAACTATGATATCGCTTATATTAGGAAAAGAAAAATTGCCCGGCTACGCCGTCGCGGTCTACCCATTATTGCTTGGACTATTGATAGTGATGAAAAACAGACATTAGCAGCAAAATTTGCTGATAATATCATATTTGAAAACATAAACATATAAAGTTAGAGGAAAAAGATATGAAACTTAATGTTAAACGCACAATCCTAGTCGGTTTTGCCTTTTTGATGATTTCAATGTTTTGGCAAGTGTATGATAACTTAATTGCTAAGATGCTTGTTGACTCTTTCGGACTCAACCAAACAATGTCAGGTTTTGTAATGGCGCTGGATAATATTCTTGCAATTATACTCCTACCCCTCTTTGGGTTGTGGAGCGATAAGACCATGACAAAACTAGGAAAGCGAACGCCTTATATTTTAGTGGGAACAATTATTGCCGCCCTTCTCATTACAGGGGTGTCGATATTTGATTTCTATCAACAACAAGCCATTATTGATGGTAATATTTCTCAAGTATTGATGAATGACACTGATGGTGTTATTAACTATTACTACACAGTTGGTGGTACTGAGGTATTCAGTGCGGCTCAACGTGACCTCGTTGCAGCGGATCGTGCTGAAACCATTTTAAGTACAATTACCCTGCAAAATCCAACGATGTTTATTTTCTTTGTCGTTATTCTCTTTTTTGTCCTTCTTGCAATGGCAGCGTTTAGAACACCTGCAGTAAGTCTTATGCCTGACGTCACCCCTAAACCTCTGCGTAGCAAGGCTAATGCAATCATCAATCTTATGGGCGTTGTCGGTGGGGTTATCTCATTGGGCTCTATGACGTTCACAGCCAAAGAAAATTCTGCATTATTCAATCAGTTTGGATATATTCCTGCCATGCTTGTTTTAGCAGTACTCATGATTGTGATGCTCATTGTTTTTATGACAACTGTCAAAGAAAACAAGTGGGTTGAGGAGATGGAAGCATTTTCAATTGCCCATAAGCTTACGACAAGAGAAGAAATTGAAGCAGACAAAGCAAGTAAGTCGCACAAACTACCAAAAGATGTTCAAAAATCACTTATTCTTATTCTAACTAGTGTCATCTTATGGTTCATGGCTTATAATGCTGCGACCACTAAGTACTCTGTTTATGTGACAAATACGCTTGGACAATCAAATTTTACACTTCCACTCATGGTCGCAAACATCACTGCCGCGATTTCCTTTATTCCTATTGGTTTTCTTGCAACTAAATTTGGTCGCCGCAAGACAATCTTGACCGGCATTGGTATTCTTAGTTCCGCCTTAATTATCGGCATCTTTATCACCCCTGACACGAGTGCACTTATGTTTCTCACCATGGGTTTAGCTGGTGTTGGTTGGGCTACTATTAATGTCAATAGTTATCCGATGGTCGTCGAGATGTCAAAGGGTTCAAATATTGGTGTCTATACAGGTTACTACTACACAGCAAGTATGGCCGCCCAAATCGTAACGCCAATCTTATCCGGCTTATTGATGGATTTATTCGTTAAATATGTCCCCTCATTCGGCACTAAAGTTCTTTTCGTCTACTCTGCCTTCTTCTCAATTCTTGCCTTCGTGCCAATGTTCTTTGTGAAACATGGAGAGCCAAAAATTGGTGATGGTGAAAAAGTAGAACTTCACATCGAAGCAGATTAAAATGGGCATTCAAATAAGTAATCAAACCACCTTATTTCTTCTTGATCAAGACGGGACTCTCTATAATGGCAATACCTTATTCAAGGGCACCATTCCCTTTCTAAATGCCATAAAAGAGCGTGGAAGCCGTTATGTTTTTGTCACCAACAATTCTTCTAAATCAGTTGATGACTATGTGCGTAAATTAGCCAGTATGGGCATTAATGCCGAGGCAGAACAATTTTTTACTTCCACTGAAGCGACCATTCTGTATCTTAAAAAACATTATCCTGGTCGTTCGGTTTTTCCCGTTGGCACGCATTCTTTTGTGGAAAAACTTAAAAGTGAAGGCATTCGGATTAGCAATCACTTAGATGCAGACATTGCACTTCTTGCCTACGATAGTGAGTTAACCTATCAAAAACTAAGCGATATTTGCCAGATGCTACTTACACGAGATGTTCCCTACATTGCCACAAATCCTGACTATGTCTGTCCCATTGAATTCGGCAGTGTTCCAGACTGCGGTAGTTTTATCGATATGATTGAGAACGCCACCAAGAAACGGCCTTATATTATTGGCAAACCAAACAAAGATTTTCTCTTACTTGCTCTTGAAAAATATGGTGTCTCCCCCTCTCAAGCAGTGATGGTGGGGGACCGCCTCTATACTGATATCCAGTCTGCTTACAACTCGGGTATTAAAAGTATCCTAACTCTTGAAGGAGAGGCAACACTTGATGATGTTGCTTCCTATTCAATTAAACCTGATTATATCGTTGAATCAGTTGGAACCATCTTTGAATAAACACGAGAAGGATTTCTATGAACAAAAATAAACTATCCATTGTTATTTACTTCTCCCTAGTAGCACTTTTTGTCGCTTTTTATCTCGTGTCAGTCTTTGTTCCGGCCCTTTATCAATCACATGAATCCTTGCTTACACTTGGTCTGCTAGGATTATTAACAATTGTATTTTTACGTGGTAATGATGATATTAATGACTTGTTAAAATGGGGTTCTATTGCGATGTTTATGATAGTCGTGTTTCAAGTTGTTGTAGAAATGACTGGTAGTCACGACATTATTTTCTCGTCGCTCATTGTTAAAGTTATAGTTCACACTTTATTTGGTCTTGCTTTTATTCTGTTTTCAATTGGCATTCATTATCGTATTCTTGATTTTAAAAAGAGTCGCATCCTTAAAAAGGCCTCGTTTGAACTCAATGAGGCAATCATTCTTGAGTACAATCAAACAACCCAAAAAATAAGCTTCGAGTTTTCCAAACATTTTATACAAAAATATCATATTAAAACCGCTAAGGGATCTACAAACCGCGATGAATTCGCGTCCTGGATTTTAGCTAAAGACCGTAAAATGATACGTGACCTTAAACTTGCAAACCTTGAAGTTGCTTTAATCAACGCCGTGCTTCACATTAAATTTTTCAAACATTTACCTGTCATAACAATTCAAGTAAAGGGCGCTTATCGTCTTGATCATCGTGTCTTCTTTCTTGGTTTTGATTATAGTGAATTCGAGCGACTAAACTTGGGAAAACAAGTCGAGCTCCAACACCGCCTGAACCTTATTGACAATATGCAACTAGGGTTTGCGGAACATGAAATGATTTATGATGAAAATGGCACACCAATCAATTATCGCTACTTATATGTTAATGATATTTTTTGTGAAATCGCTGGTCTTCCACGTGAAAAACTGGAAAATAAGCTTGTTAGTGAGGTCTATCCATATGTTTCGCTAGAGCGGATAAGGCGTTATCAACCACTATTTGAGGGTGTGGATAAACTTGAATTTGAATCGCATTACCCTGCGGAAAAAGCCTCATATCAGTTACGGGCATATCGAAGTGATGAGCATAAATTTGTGACATTATTTCAAGATATTTCTGATCTTAAAGTCGCTAATGATAAATTACAATATCTCGTGACGCACAACAACAACGGTTTACTTAATTATCGTGGTCTAACTGAACAATTGAGTCATTTGCCATTAAGTAACGAAGCTTATTGCTTTTATTATACAATTGATAATTCTGATGATATCAAAACCTTCTATGGCAATGATTTTATGAATGCAATTCTCGATAAAATTGCTGAAGAACTGAGTATATACCAAGACAAATTTCTTGTTGCCCATACTTCTTTTAATCACTTTATTATTGTCATGGTCAATCCAAACAAAGAGGATATCAACAACATGTTTATTGAAACAAACAAGACGATTTATCGTTCCTATGAGATTTTTGGTCGTGAAATTAACGTCAAGAAGAATATCGGTTACGCTATGATTAAAAATTCAAACGATTACTTCGAGCTTCTTCGTAAGGCTGAAATTGCAAACATTAATGCTAGCGATCAAGTTCATAATGACCTCGTTTCTTTTAATAATGAGTTTGCTCTTGAACTTAAAACCAACGCTAAAACCGCACAATATTTATATGACGCCATTAAAAATGATGAAATGGACATATACTTTCAGCGAATTGTTAATGGAAGAACGGGTGATGTTCAATATCTAGAAGCCTTAGCGAGATGGACAAACAACGAATTAGGTTTTGTCCCACCCTCAAAATTCTTTGAACTAGCTATGAAGGCAGACATGATCGACTTTCTTGATGATTATATTATCGTCAAAACGCTAAAAGAATATAAGCGTTACCTGATGAGAAGTATACAAAGACCAAACTTAAGCATGAATGTTTCCTCAACGTCTTTATTAAGACCTAATTACGATTTGTTTATCCTAAATGAGGTTGTCCGTCAAGGTCTACTTCCTGAGCAAATTGTAATTGAAATTTCTGAAGATACATTTATTCAAGATATTAATAAGATTACTGAGCGAATTAAACGTTTCCGTTCCTACGGTTTCAAAATTGCAATTGATGACTTTGGTAGCAAATATTCCTCAATCGGAATCATCGACATGGTCCCATTTGACATCATCAAACTCGATGGCCTCTTTGCGGATCGGATTAACTCGAAAACAATTAGCACCTTTGTGAAAACAATCACAGACCTCGCCATCGCTTATAACAAAACCATTGTGATTGAAAAAATTGAGACACAGGAACAAGTCGATAAATTTATTGCCCTTGGTTGCTATATGCATCAAGGATTCTTATACCATAAACCTCAGCGCCTTTAATCGACCTCTATAACACTCCAAACTTCGCGACTATGGAAGTAAACAACTTCTGATTTTTTCTTGTCCGCGAGTTGATTGACTCCATAAACCTCTCCAAAATTCAACAAACACTCCATGGGATCATAAGAGATTTCATATATACGATTCGAAAAATTGTTTCGTACAACAAGAGGGCGCATATAAGGGTTTTGTTTCCACAATTCAACAATCCCTGCAAGGTGGATATCTTGAGGTGGATTATACTGTTGATAGATGCTTTTTATTATTGGTTGTTCTAGTTTGTCGACGGTGTCGTGGTTGATATGTTCGATGTCATCAATGTGGCCAACACAAACTAACTGTTCTTCATTTTTCTTAACATTAAATGGACAGTTTCTACACGAGTTTGCCTCCACTAAGTTTAGGGAATATAATGTCGTCTCATTAACTTTGAGTGGGCAATGTTTTACATAATCAATATCGCCAGATTTTATAAGCTCTTTGACAAGACCAAATTGATTTAACTTAAGAGAAAAACTCATTACATCTCTGTCAAATACCCATTTTTTATCAATAACACTATCAATAAGAGTTGTTTTGAATTCATCATCATCAATCGGCGTCGTTGCATAGTTTAAATTTAATTCTATGGTACTAATACCACTTTCGATGACTTTCCTTTTGAGGGCTTCTGAGGGTTTATTTGTAATCAATATATCGAGGTTAATTCGCCGACCACTCTCTAAGATAATGACAATATGAGGTACGACATTTTCTATATGATTCTCAATGTCTACGGATTTAACATTGACATAACGAACCGGAAACAAATCATCATAATTTATTTGATATGTTTTGTCGCTAGCAGGAATGCAAATACGACCATATTCTTCGAGAAGTTTAACCGCATAAAGTCTCATCGAAGCTTCATAGGCATGTTCACAATTGCTTGTAGTGCTATGGACAAATATACTTTTTCCATCTTGCTGTTTTACCACGACTGACTGATGACACGCTGGACAAAAAAATTGTGAATACTTCTCACGTCCTTCTTCTGCTCCAACAATTGCACCTGATACTTCAAGCGCATATTTAACTGTTTTATTCATAGTCCTTATTTCCCATACTTTACTTTGATTCGATCAATATGTTGACGAAGAGCCTGTCTAGATTTTTGATTTGCCAAATTGATTTGATCTTGAATTATTCCGAGTTTTGTTTGCGTAATAATTGTTGTCGCTCTTTGTTCAATGTCGGAAATAACCCTTCTAAGTTTATGATGCTTCAGAACAATGACACCCCGACTGTTAACCGTAACATGGCTTATATCGGCGTGATTGATAAAGACGACTAAATTATATATTGTGAGATTTTGAATATCAGGTATGTGACTGAGCATTCTTCTAATATGTGTTTGGTTTTGATTAATCGGATTATAGAAGGGCGTTTTTTCTATATGCGTCTTATAATAGCTGCTTCTTTTCCCTTGGACTTTATTACGGTACTTAATCGTTTGATACCAATGTTGATCGTTTTCATTTCCGTATATTCGTCCACGATAATTTTTGGTTTCAATGATATAAGCACTCTTTTTGGTAATAAAAATATGATCGATTTGGCAGCTTTTGTCGCCAACGCCTAACATAATGTCATGAAGGTGAATCCCCTTTTGATCTTTAGATAACTTTGTGATAATCTTTTTGACCTTGCGCTCTCCGATTTTTCCTTTGACCGTAGGTAAGGAAAAATACCAAAGTGTAAAAACAAAAAAGACAGCAAGTCCTATGCCAATAAAAATCAGTTCCATTTCTTGACTCCCCTAATAGTGTAATGATTTGATTTTTACAAATATACACAAACAAAAAAAGCGCTCCAAGCGCTTTGTGGCAATTTGCCACAACTTGTGGCACAAACAATCACTCAATAACTATTTGATAGCGAGTGAATAGGATTCGTCTTTCCAAGCGAAGTATATAGGAGACCATCACCATCGCCAACATAACAAAAATTGTAATCAAACTGATGACTAAGGGTATATTATCAACCCCTTTTAAGATGAGAATGCCACTCATAATAATGCTAAATAGTACTGATGAATAAAACAAAATATCGAAATAGGCTAGTGAAAAATACCGATTCGTTGGATAATATCGAAATTTTCTTTTTGGTGGCCTAGTGAAAATAACAAAATTTGTAAAACCTGAAAATATAAAGAAGATTAAACTACAGGTGATGACAAACTGCGCTAAAGAATCATCACGATAATAGGTTTTAAAAACGACAAAGTACATAAACATCGAAACAAGAATTAAAATGGATAAGAATATGTGTCCAAAATAATCAACGCGTATCTTCCCCTTATCTTTTAACGAAAAGAAAGGCAGCTTCTTACAAGAGAAAGACAGGTTGTTCATATGTTTATTTAGGCTATACAATTGATGAGCAATTAACAAAAGTAGTACAGTCAGCCAAAACACATAAAAAACAACTGTACTAACATCTCTTTCTCCAAAACTGAAGAATATGCCAGTGACTGATACTAATACAAGGTACAGTGTAATTAACAATTGAACAATGTTTGGTTTAGGTTTAATTTGATAAACCTTGATGATCGAATAACTATCCGATTCATGAATATAGTTTTCTTGCACCACTTCACCAGTAAAAAAAGATATCGGCACGGCAAAATACTGTGCAATGAGTGTAAGGTCTTCAATACTAATAGTGCGATCTCCACGTTCCCAATTTCCAATCGCGCTACGGCTAACGTTAAGGTGTGCTCCTAGTTGAGATTGATTAAGCCCCTTTTCAATCCGGAGCTTTCTGAGTTCGTGGCCAATTTTTTTATTGTCCATACTATATTTTAACAAATATGTTATGAAATTTGTTTTATAATTGGCGATAAAACTACTTATTGGTTGATAAAATTTGTCATTTTAATCATCTCATCTAAATGCAGACACATCAGACAAACTCAATAAGGCCATGAATTAGTAGACCATTTTCACTATTGATGCAATGAACAACTTCAATCTTACATAAACTATTTCATAATATTTAATCATTGGTCATTCAACATTACGACCTATATATGTTAGTATCAACATTATCAATGCGATGATACGATAAGTGTCTTGAAAAAAAATCAAGTAGGCTAGATGATAACCGTAGGAGAGCAAATATGACATTTAACCAACACTTAAAAAAACTACGTGAGGATGAAAATCTCACCCAAGAAGAATTGTCGCTACGCCTCAATATATCAAGAAGCGCGATCGCCAAGTGGGAACAGGGAAAAGGAATGCCTTCACTAGAACTACTAAAATCTTTAGCCCTGTTTTTTCATACCTCAATCGATTCTTTGCTTGGTGAAGAAGGCGTTAATCGTTTAGAAAAGCGGCAAAATCGAAAGTTTGTGATCACAAGTTTGATTGCTGTTTCAGCATTGATCATTGCTACACTTTCTACTACGCTCTTAATAATTAATAGAAATAATGTACCAATGACAACCACAAAAGTAATTGTCATCGACTCACTTAATCGTCTCGATGGCAAATATCAAATTCAATATGTTGAAAACGAAACTACTAAAACATTTGATATCAACGCTGATGATGTTTTTTTTCGTAATCAAAGAGAGATGGAGGTTCAATTAAGCCCACAAGATTATATAGAAGTAGAATTTGTTGGAAACAAACCAACAAAAGTGATGATAATTGATAATAAAAATGAGGTCAGTCTTAGAGGATATGAACTAAATTTTTTCAATGATGATAGTCAATACAATTTCTATTACCATGAGTTTCTAAATACAGACAATGATGTCAGCTACTTTACTAGTGCTTCTAATATTACAAGTTTCGAAAACACACATATTTCGATTTTGGGTCGTCAGTATGATGATGTTTTTTATCAACAAATCACAATCAATCAGATATTAGCTGTGGACAAAACCTTTTCCAACTATCACTCATTTAATTTAAATGAAATTTATATGCCCCAGGATAACGTCCCCTACACATCAACAATTGGTAATTATAGTTCAGGTCTCTTATCACACATAGATTTTACGGTTACTGGTTATTTGAACTCGTATTCACACATTGGCACTTCTTATATTATAAGAGATATTATAACCTATGATGTTACGGTCGATTTTGTAGAGACAGTCGAAAGCATTCGTGTAAAAGAATTTGATGATTTTAATAATATACTAAACGAAACAACTCTAAATTCGCAAAGTGATCTGTCATCCTTTAACGTTGGAAGCAATGCTTCATATATCAAATACTATATCGGTGATGACATACGGGGAAAAACAATTGAAATAGGAGATGAAGAAACCATATACTTCAGCACAAATACTCCTTTACCAATGACATATAATCTCAAAATCAAGTAAAGAATATTTCAAATGATTTCTCTCAATCTCCAATCCTAAATCATAGTGACATTAAAAAAAGCACACGTTGTGTGCGATTTTTAATTTTGTCTTGTCTTTATGGACTTTATCACTGTTTTTGTTAACCTCTAGACTAACTTTACTACAACCTCTAGACTAAGTTTACTATAAATAATGCTAAAAGTTCATATTTTGATAAGTCAT
>CAYWQC010000012.1:0-13704 GCA_964460405.1 uncultured Staphylococcaceae bacterium
CGGCTCGTTAGGGATCTTGTTGAATATGGTGTCAAAGTCGATGCTATTCATGGTAATAAATCGCAAAGTGCCAGACAAAATGCGCTTAATGATTTTAAATCAAAGAAGAACCGTGTTCTTGTTGCCACTGATATTGCCGCCCGCGGTATTGATATTGATGATCTTTCACACGTCATCAACTATGACCTACCGGAAAGTGCAGAGACGTATGTTCACCGTATTGGTCGTACGGGGAGAAGAGGACTTAGTGGTGAAGCTTATACATTTTGTAGCCAAGCTGAACGGGCTCTGCTTAAAGCCGTGGAGAAGCATACAGGACTCAAACTCACAGTTTTAGATTTAAAGCCGGTGAGTGAAGATTCAAAATTCAAACGTGTCGTTGTAGCGGATGATCAAACCAAAAGTAAAATCGAGACAAACAAAGTTAAAGATACACCAAAAAATCGTCGTTATGTTGGCGAAGGTAATCCTGGTAAGTATAAGGCAAAAGTTGAAAAAAAAGCGGGAAGACGTGAACTTGTTGATACAGCACCTGCTAATTTTGGCAAGCGACAAAAAGTGAGTAAAGATAAGAAAAAGTTTTATAATAACATCAGCGAACAAGCATTCGAAGACTTAGACAAGATTAATGTTAAAGAAAAACGCAAGAGCCGGATTGAGGAAGCAACACGTCAAGGTGCGACAAGAAGTTATGCAAAAAAGACCGGTGGTCGTACTTATACACGCGATGAAGAAGTAAGCGACATTCTTCAAATTAGAAGTGGGACTGATCGTCCACATCAAGGTCGGACAAGTCGTAATCAAGCCCCAAAGTCTAAACGTTATCGGCAAGATGGTCAACAAGACCGCCAAAACAATCGTAGCGAAAACAAGGGTGAAAATAAGACATATGGCCGCGCATATCAAGATAAAAAACCTGGATATAAGGGTAAAAAAAGTTTCGGACGTCCAAATAATGCCCGCAAGGACAAAACACCATTTGTGGAATTTGGCGATGGCCCAAGTCGGAGTAAGAAAAGTGATTACCGTGGTAAGAAAAATGACTTTGGTGCTCCTAAAAAAGGCGATAAATATCGCTCATCAGCCGCAAAAAACAATCATTATCAAAGTAAGAAGCGTCCAACTTCACGCTCTCCAAAAAGCGGGTATAGCCCCTCTAGATCTTCTCGTCAATCTGATTAAATAGTGATATGATGCTAGACTTCCAAATATATTGATATAACATCTTATGTTGTAGCAAATACGAGGAAGTTTTTTTGAATGCAAATACTTTCTTGTTTTGCTGGTGAAACGATGTTTGGATCGTCGTTATAATTATTGATGAATGACATCCGAAGCGCTACACTCATTCATGTAATTGTAGGACATATCGATCATGTCCTTACTTGTATTTTCCAGCAACATACATACTTTTGGCCGCTGCCTTACTGCCCTTAAATATCGCAAACTTTAATATCGTCCAAATGGGTAGAAACTAAATAAAAATGAGTGTGGTTTTTCTTTCCGTTTTTGTCGAGAAAAAAATACCTGCTGACCGGGGTTTTGCCTTGACTATCGCTATGTTCAGGAGTATACTAACGACGTGCCAGCCCAACAAGTTTGGTTTTTTTTTTTTATAAAAAAGAAATATTATAGAGTTAAAGGAGAGGCTCATATGGATGAATTAGTCGATAAAATCATACGCCTTGACAAAGAAGGTCAAGCTCGAATTAATGCTCTGGAAAAAGAGAAGCAACAACTATCCAGTTATATTAAGGAAATGCGGGAAACACTCGGTGTAAAATATGACAAAGCTCGCCAAGAAGAATTGGATAAATTTGAAATAGAGATTAAAAGTGATTATGAAGTTCGTCGTGACAACATCCTTAATGACACTAAGGAAAAAGAGAAGAATATTGCATCCTTCTATCAAAAACAAAAAGATATTTGGTTGAAACAATTGCTTGAGTTTTGTCTAAAGGATTAACGCAATGGCTTTTGTAGATAACGCACTCATTACGAAGATTAAAACCCTGCATGCGCATGATTTACAGGCAGAGGATTATCAAGAACTCCTAAAAAAGCGCTCGATTTTAGACGTGGCGATCTTTTTAAAAAAACATGAGGCGTACAAAGACATTCTTGCCAATGTCCCTGAAGGCAGCCTTAATCGTTCACGTTTAGAAGGACTTATCAAACGGCAAAAATTTAACCAAACGATTAAATTGGTTAAATTTCTGACACTCAAGGACCGGTCTTTTTATTCGATTAGTCTTATTCATATGGAACATGAAGTGATTCTTGCCATGATTAGAAGTTTTATTTCGAGTGATGAATATGATGTAGTCGCTCAAATCCCATACTATTTTGATCGTTACTCTAAAATTGATTTTGTGGGATTGACCAAGACAAATGACATGCCTGGTTTAGTGGAAACACTTAAGGGTACTCGTTACTACAAGATGTTGCGACCCTATGCCCGTCTTAAAAATGAAGAGCTTCGTTATTATGAATTTGAATCATTGTTTGAAAGCGATTATTATGACTATGCTTTCCGGCAAATTAAGGCCAACTATCGTGGCAAACTAAAAGCAAGTCTTGAAAATGCCTTTAAAGCGCGGATCGAGATGGAAAACATGATTAAGGTGTACCGTCTTAAAAAGTTTTATGGCGTTGAAGATGAAGATATTAAGGCCATTCTCATTCCTTCTACGCGGATCATTGAAAAGAAACTCGATGAAATCATTGCCATTAAAAATCCCGCGGATATTTTACAGGCGATTTTAGCTTCGGGTATTGGTCCTTATGTTGATGAAAAGGATCAAATGTATCTTGAATACTTTAATGATCATCTTCGCTTTCACATTGCCAAGAAGTTCATGTATTATTCAACTTCCGCCCCTGCTGTTTTCTTAGCCTATACATTTTTTAATGAATTAGAAATCGAAAACCTGACCCATATTATTGAAGGAATTCGCTATCAAATTGACGAACAAGAAATTCGCACGATGCTAGTATTTTAGTGAGGTATATATATGATTAGCAAACTCAAACTCGTTAACTTAACCACCCCTGAGGAAAATCTCGACAAGTTACTGAATAACTTTGTCACTTTTAAGGGTTTTCACGCCGTCGACCCCAACAAGATTGTTTCCACAGTTCATGGGGCTAAAGCTTATGAAGGCGTTAATCCTTGTGAACCGCTCATTAATGAGCTCAATGAAATCGAAAAACTAGTGGACCTCACTTTTGAAACTAAAAAAATCGTTTGTTTTACCTCGAGTTTAGATGATATTCAGGCGTTCATTGAACAGTCACATAAAAAAATAACAGTCCAATACAACGAAATCAAAAAAATTGAAGATGATATTAAAACCTATCAAGAAGCATTGTTTCAAGTGCGTAACATTGAAGAGATGAAAACACCGTTTGAAGATTTATTTAATGCTCGTTTTGTCTCATTACGCTTTGGTAAGCTCCCCCTTGATGTCGCAGATCGTCTGCGCTTCTATGAGCAAAAACCTTTTATTTTTCTCCCCTTTGCTGAACGCGACGGTGTGATCTGGTGTCTTTATATGACCACTAACGAATATAAAACCGAAATTGATAACATTTTTACATCGATGTTTTTTGAACGGATTCATATCCCTGACTTCGTTCATGGTACACCTGACAAGGCAAGTGCGGCATTGGTGGAAGAAATTAAACGACTTGAAGGACAAATTGAACATCTAAAACAAGAACTTCATGAATTTGCTAAGAGCAGTGAAGGTAAGTTTGATGAAGTCATGGGTGAACTTAAATTTCTATCGGACATTTATAAAGCTCGTGCCCACGCAGTTCGTCTAGGTGAACGTGTTACCCTGACTGGGTTTGTTGAACAAAAACAAGTCAAAGCATTTGAAAATCACTTCAAAGGGATGAAAGAAGTGGAAATTCAAATTCAGGATGCCGAAGCTGATAAACGTTTTTCACCACCAACAAAATTGACAAACAACTGGTTTACGCGTCCCTTCCAATTTTTTGTGGAAATGTATGGGGTTCCCTCATATCATGACGTCGATCCAACCCTGATGGTGGCGCTTACTTATTCGTTATTATTTGGCATCATGTTTGGTGACTTAGGGCAAGGTCTCTTACTATCGCTCATAGGTTTCTTAATGAGTAAATTCACCAAAAACGCGCTTGCGCCAATTATTACGCGGATTGGACTATTCTCGGCTTTCTTTGGTGTTGTCTACGGTGAGACCTTTGGTCAAACTGCCTTTTTAGAACCCTTCTATCATTGGTTAGGCAATCTATTTGGTCGCGACATTCATCCTATTCATGCAATGGATAATTCGATGACGATGAATTTACTCCTTGCCACTGTAGGTGTAGGTGCGGCGATTATTCTCACCTCTATTATTATTAACACGGTTGCAAAGTTTAAAACAAAAAACTACGCTGAAGCGCTATTCTCTTCTAACGGCCTTAGCGGGTTATGCTTGTATGGTTTTATTCTTACTGGGATTGTCCTTCAAATGTTATTAGGCGTCTCTGGTGTCTTTAATGTTGTGACGATTATTCTATTTATTGTGATTCCCGTTATACTTATTTTCCTCAAAGAACCACTTGAGCGTAAAATGCATCATCACAAGATGTTCCCAGATGGGATTGGTGGTTTCTTTATTGAAGGTTTCTTTGAACTATTTGAAGTGGTCTTATCGTATGTGACCAATACACTGTCGTTCCTACGGGTTGGAGGCTTCGTCCTCTCCCATGCTGGCATGATGTTAGTGGTCGCGACCTTGATGAACATGACTGGCGGGGTTGGCGGATCAATTCTTGTCATGGTCCTTGGTAATCTCTTTGTCATGGGGCTTGAAGGCTTGATTGTTGGTATTCAAGTGTTACGGCTCGAATTTTATGAAATGTTCTCGCGCTATTTTGAAGGCGATGGAAACATATTTAATCCACTATTTTAAGGAGGTATTTAAAATGAATGAATGGATTATTTTTGGCCTAGTTATCTTAGGCTTAGTTGCTATTTCACTACCATTAGTGAAAGTGTTTAAAGGACAAGCAAGTGCTGTTGTTGCCAAAAAACGTGTCGTCCTACATGTCGGACTCTTTTTTGCCCTAATTTTAGGAACAGTGCTCGTGGCGCCAAGCGTTCTTGGTGCTGAAGTTGGTGCCGATTCCGCGATTACCGGAGAAATTTATAAACAAGCGGCAGCATTTGGTTACATTGGGGCTGCTATTGCCACTGGTGCATCTGCGCTTGGTGCCGGTATTGCTGTTGCCGCTGCTGCGCCTGCTGCAATTGGAGCGATTTCAGAAAACCCTAAAAACTTAGGTAAATCACTGATTTTCGTTGCCCTTGGAGAAGGTGTTGCGATTTATGGTTTATTAATTTCAATTCTAATTTTGAACAACATTCCCGTGATTGCTTAAGAGGGCTAAACATTGTGAAGAAGTTTTATTGCTTAAGTGATAATGTAGACACCCTTGTAGGTATGCGCCTCGTCGGGATAGAAGGTGAAGTCATTCACGATCGTGATGTATTTTTAAAACGACTTGAAGTCGTTGTGGTTGATCCCACAATTGCTATTGTTTTAGTCACCACGAAACTTATCGACCTTGCCCCTCATGTTATTTCTGAGTTGAAACTTCGGGACACCAATAGTCTTATTGTGGAAATTCCTGATCGCCACGGCAATGCAAAAATTGGTGAAAAAATCGACGCTTATGTGAGTAAGGCCGTCGGTGTAAATTTGAAAGAGGATGCGGATGAATTATCAAAATAGAGACGATCTTTATTTGTATTTCAAGAAAATCATTGATGGAGAAGTGGCTAAACTTGCCGAACAACTCCAACAAGATGTTGATGCCTTGAAATATGAAGCACAAGTATCAATAGAACAAGAACTTAAAGAAGAAAAAGAAAGCCATTTAGATGTCGCGCGCCAAGAAATGGAGCGGGAATATCATTTTAAACTTGCTAAACTTCAACGTGAAAAGGATTTGGAAGTCATGCGCGAACGGCGCGAGCTTCTCAATCAACTTTTTGCGCGTCTAGAAGGAGAACTCATCAAGTTTAAAGAGAGTAAGGACTATCAAAAATGGCTGAGTAAAAAAATCAAATCATATCAACTTGATGGTTGTAACCTGATTGAGGTTGATGCCGGTGATGATGTCATTAAATCACTCATCAAGACGCCTAATGTGAAGACAATTGAAGGTCTTATTGGTGGGTTTATTGCCTACACTAATGATGGGAAAAACGTTATCGACGAATCGTTTAAAAAGCGCATGAGTGAAGCTAAAATTTGGTTTTATGATCATGCGGAATGGTTTAGTGATGGGGAGGCTCAATAGATGAAAAATTTAATTTACGCCATTAATGGTCCTGTCATTAAAGTCCGGGATACAGAAAGTTTTTCAATGTTAGAAAAAGTGTATGTCGGTCCTGCAAAGTTGATGGGGGAAGTGATTGCTATCTCCAAGCAAGAAACGATTATTCAGGTGTACGAATCAACCTCAGGTCTAAAACGCGGGGATGAAGTGGTTGGCACTTCCTCACTCGTTTCGGTCACGCTTGGCCCTGGTATTATTGGTCATATTTTTGATGGTATCCAACGGCCACTAAAAACAATTAGTGACAAAGAAGGTATCTTTATTGCCGCTGGTAGTCAAGTCCCAAGTCTTGATCAAGACAAACAGTGGGATGTTAAAGTTCTTGTCGACAAAAATGATAAAGTTTATCCTGGGCAAATCATTGCCGAAGTTGTTGAAACTTCAACGATCACTCATAAAGTGATGGTGCCTCCTAATATCAAGGGCATTGTTGTTTCTCTCAAAGCGAGCGGTCTTTATCGTGTCAGTGACACAATCGTTGTGGTTAAGGATAAATATAATGTTGAACACGACATTAAACTAGCCCAAGAATGGCCAATCAAAATTGCTCGTCCTACCAAGGAAAGATTGCCACTTGAGATTCCTCTCATCACTGGACAAAGAATTATTGACACTGTTTTCCCACTTGCTAAGGGCGGAGCTTCGGCAATTCCTGGTGGGTTTGGTGCTGGCAAAACAATGATGCAACACCAACTTGCAAAGTGGTGTGATGCTGACATTATTGTCTACGTTGGCTGTGGTGAACGTGGCAATGAAATGACGCAAGTATTAGAAGAATTCCAAGATCTTATTGATCCACATACGAATAAATCGCTCATGGAGCGGACTGTGCTTATTGCTAATACCTCCAATATGCCAGTTGCTGCTCGGGAAACGAGTATTTATACAGGCATTACAATCGCTGAATACTACCGCGATATGGGCTACCATGTGGCTGTGATGGCTGATTCAACCTCACGTTGGGCTGAGGCTCTCCGTGAAATTAGTGGGCGCCTTGAAGAAATGCCTGCGGAAGAAGGGTTTCCTGCTTATTTACCCTCAAGAATTGCCCAGTTTTATGAACGGGCTGGTATGGTGTCTAACCTTAATGGTAGTCAAGGTTCAGTTTCGATTATTGGTGCAGTTTCCCCACAAGGCGCTGACTTTTCTGAACCTGTCACCCAAAACACAAAACGCTTTGTGCGCTGTTTTTGGGCGCTTGATAAGGCACTGGCCTATCAACGTCATTATCCTGCGGTGAATTGGCATCAAAGTTATTCCGAATATTTACCGGATTTATCATCCTGGTACAACCATACATTGGGCCCTCGCTTTTTAAAAGATCGGACGAGAATCCGCACTCTTTTAGCGCAAGAAGATAAACTCATGGAAATTGTTCGCCTCATTGGTAATGATGTTTTACCTGATGACCAAAAACTGATTTTAGAAATTGGCCGCGTCATTCGTCAAGGGTTTCTCCAACAAAGTGCCTTTCATGAAGAAGATACATACGTTCCTCTTAAGAAACAACAAGCGATGGTCGATGCTGTTCTTTGTCTTTATGATGAGACCACGAAGTTTATTAGTAAGGGTAAGGCGCTCTCTTTGGTCATAAAAACAGGCATTTTTGATGAACTTGTTAAAATGAAATATACGATTAAGAATGATGATTTAGAAAGTTTCAACCGTCTTAAAGATCACATCTATGAGACAGTGAACGATATCGAGTAAGGAGGCGATTATGGCATTACAATATATTGGTCTATCCGCCATTACGGGCCCATTAGTTTTTTTGGAAGGCGTCAGTGGTGTCGGCTTTGAAGAAGTCGTCGAACTTCGTCTTAATAATGGTGAAGTCCGTCATGGTCGTGTGATTGAAATTGATGGTGATAAAGTCGCTATTCAAGTGTTTGAAGGCACCCAAGGCATTGGTCTTAATGAAGCGAAAGTTGAATTTTTAGGCAAACCTTTGGAAATTGCCTTATCTAAAGAAGTATTAGGGCGTATTTTTAATGGAGCGGGTCAAGCTATTGATGGCCTAGGACCGGTGTTTGCATCTACTAAAAAAGATGTGAATGGTGAACCACTTAATCCGGTGATGCGGGTTTATCCTCGCAACTATATTCAAACGGGCATTTCTTCAATTGATGTTTTAACGACGCTCATACGCGGACAAAAACTACCGATATTTACCGGAACCGGTCTTCCCCATAATGAATTAGCTGTGCAAATTGTTCGACAAGCTAAAATTGCTGACCAAAAAAATGAAAAGTTTTGTGTGGTTTTTGCGGCAATGGGCGTCAAACATGATGTCGCACATTATTTCCAACAAGCATTTGATGATGCGCATGTGATGGATCGTGTCGTCATGTTTACCAACCTCGCTAATGACCCCATCATTGAGCGGCTATTAACGCCACGTGCTGCCTTAACCACTGCTGAATATTTAGCTTATGAACTTGATTACAATGTCCTTGTTGTCCTCACGGACATGACAGCGTATTGTGAAGCTCTTCGTGAATTTTCTTCATCCATGGGCGAAATCCCAGGGCGTAAAGGTTATCCTGGTTATCTTTATAGTGAACTCGCTAGTCTTTATGAACGTGCAGGCATGGTCGTTGGTAAAAAAGGGTCTGTCACACAGATTCCAATTTTAACAATGCCTAATGATGACATTACTCATCCTGTTCCTGACTTAACAGGTTATATTACTGAAGGGCAAATTGTCCTTGATCGTGATCTTTATCAAAAAGGAATTTTCCCACCCATTAGTGTCCTCCCGTCGCTTTCACGTTTGATGAAAGATGGGATTGGCGCTAAATACACGCGGGAAGATCATCACGCTCTAGCCAATCAGCTGTTTGCCTCCTATGCTAAGGTGCAAGATATCCGTTCCTTAGCCGCTGTTATAGGTGAAGATGAACTTAATGAATTAGATCAAGTGTATATGATTTTTGGTAATTTGTTTGAACAGTTTTTTCTCAACCAAAAAGATCAAAATCGCGACATTCTTTTTTCACTTAATCTTGCTTGGGATCTGCTCAGTGTCCTTCCTATTGGTGAATTAGGTAACCTTGATGACCAACTCATTAATAAGTACTATAACCGCGAAAAGGCCAGCAAACGTTTTGGCCTGAAATCAACAACTTTGGTCAACAAAATTATTAGTCGAGGTCAATAATGAATACACGAGCAATTCCTACAAAAGGTAACTTGATGAGCTTGAAAAAATCGCATGAACTTGCGGTTGTGGGTCAAGCTTTGATGGACCGGAAGAAAAATATATTAGTCCGGGAAATGCTTTTACTATTGCCTCGTGTGAGTGATATTCGTCACCAGATTAGTGACACATATGCTAAAGCTTATCTTGCACTTCAAGAAGCCAACATCACCTTAGGCATTGTCAATGAAATCGCTAAGGCTATTCCCATTGATAATAGTCTGCATGTGACGTATCGCAATGTCATGGGTGTTGATCTTCCTGTGGTCGAACATACCCCTGTTAAGCATCGTCTTTCCTATGGCTTACGCTCAACGAATTCGAAATTTGACTATGCTTATCAAATGTTCCAAAAAGCCCGGGATTTAACAGTCAAACTTGCAGAAATTGATAATGCTGTCTATAGTCTTGCGAATGCGATTCGCCGCACACAAAAACGGGCCAATGCTTTGGAGAATGTTGTCATTCCTGATTTAGAAGTGAATATCAAATTTATCGCCGAAGTATTAGAAGAAAGAGAACGGGAAGAATTCGTGAGAATGAAAGTGATTAAAGCCCGGCAATAATCCCATGAGTCACATGAATAAGTTTCGTCGTTTTGATCATATAGCCCGCATCATTTATGCTGGCTTTTTTGCTGTTTTTATCCTCATTATGACCCTTACACTCATTGTTCCTCATGGGATGATTAAAGTGTTTGGCGTTGGTTATTATCGTGTCAGTTCTCCGTCAATGGATCCGACGATTCGTGTGAATGATTATGTCTTAGCCCGACGTGTCAATGTCGATGATTTAGAAGAAGGAGATATTATTCTTTTTAACACTAAGCGTCAAATTGGTGACCTTGAAATGGTTGAGAAAATATTTGTTATTCACTATTATGGTTATATGAGTGATGAAGGGGTCATATATACGTATAGTGAGGCCAATAAACATATGGCCACTGATGATGAAAGTAAGTATGATCGTTGGGGTACGGAAAGCAATCCTTATTATGTAACCGCTAGTGATGTTGTTGGTGTCCATTATCAAACCATAGAAAGTAGCAATGTCATGTCGGTCGTATATAACATATTCTATTCTCCCTATTTCTATCTTGGTGTTGGTGTGATTGTAATTGCTGGACTTACTAGTTTCTATGTCATATCTCACAAAAAAAACCCAGATTTGCAGGCAAATGATAAGGATTAATCATGAAAAAAAAGTCAGTGAATTTAGACAAAACCAGTCGCGGTATTATTAAAAAGATTTTTTCTCGTGCGACATTGTTTTCACTGTTGTTTTTAGTTCAAGTCGCCCTAGTCATCTCCTTCGCGGTGTTTTTTGCCCAGTATTATGTCGTATATTATTGGTTAGACTTTGTCCTTCGTCTTCTTGCCCTGCTCATTATGATTGTCCGTAAAGGGGCCTCTCCCTATCGTAATGCCTGGTTGGTCATCCTCATCCTATTTCCCATTCTTGGACCCGCAATCTATATTTTGATTGCCCTTGATCGTTTTCCATATCGGATGAAACGACGGATTAAACGACAAGAAGCTGAGATTGCTAGTCTCCAAACCTTTCATCAAAAAAACATTCGTGATTTAGATAAACTCGATAGCCGTTATGCGGGTATTGCTAATTACCTTTCCTTTAGTGCGGCTTCTCCCACTTTTAAAAATAACTGTCTCCAATACTATCCATCTGGAGAAGAGAGTCTCAAAGATTTTTTTAACGATTTACGGTCCGCGAAGCGCTATATATTTTTGGAATTCTTCATTGTTAAGAATGGCACTTTATTACAGGAACTACTCACGATATTACGTCAAAAAGCCGAAGAAGGTGTCGAGATTAAATTTTTGTATGATGGCTTTTCTGCGATGTTATCACTTCCCTATTCTTATCCAAAAAAGCTGAGGAGTGTCGGTATTGATACAAGAGTATTTTCTGTACAGAAAACACCATTTTTTCATCGGGAAAGTTATCGATCCCACCGAAAATCAATCGTTATTGATGGAAAGATTGCTTATGTAGGCGGTGTTAATCTTGCCGATGAATATGTAAATAGAATCAAACGCTTTGGTTATTGGAAAGATGCGATGTTAAGAGTGGAAGGCGATAGTGTCAACTCCATCATGCTCAGTTTCCTTGGGATGTGGGATCACGCTAGTAAAAACTCAGTCAACAAGGCCAATTATCTTGTTCGCTCTCATCCTAAACATGACTGCACTAATTTTGTCATTCCTTACAGTGATAATCCTCTAGACGGGGAAAACACGGGCTATAATGTTTATTTAGAAATTATTAATAAGGCCACACATTATGTCTATATTTCTTCGCCCTATCTTGTCCTTGATGAAGAGTTTATTAAGGCCCTCACTTACGCTGGTAAACGCGGTGTTGATGTGAAAATTTTACTGCCTTCAATACCGGACAAGAAAATTGTCAACTATGTCGGTAAGAGTTACTATAAAGTGCTTATTCAAGCGGGCATTAAAATTTACGAATATACACCAGGCTTCAATCATGCAAAAATCTTTGTTTCCGATGATGCGGTATTTTCACTTGGTTCAATCAATCTTGATTATCGTAGTTTTTATCTTAGTTATGAAAATTCGCTATTTGCCTATGATCCACTCGTCGCAACAGATATTAAAAAAGATCTGATTAAATCATTCAGACAGTCTAAACTCATTGATGAGCGTGGTCTAAAAGCAATCAAGGGATATCAAAAAATAATTGGTTACGCCTTTAGATTATTTGCCCCACTACTTTAGGAGTTCATATGCCCAACAATATTTACACTAAAACATATACGATTACCACGAATAATCTTGATCGTTATGATGATTTAACGCCAATGGCCATGCTTGATCTTTTTCAAGACATCGCTGGGCGGCATGCTTATCAAATTGAAGCGGGGTTTGATGATATGATTAAACTCGGTCTCATCTGGGTGATAGCCCGTCATGAAGTCAATATCATTAAATCCGCACCTTTTGGTGAGGATTTAACACTAACGACATGGCCTCTCCAACCATCACGCTTTTATTTTGATCGTGTTTATGAGATGAAAGATGAAGGTGGCGAACTTGTAGCCTATGGACGCAGTCGTTGGTTATTAATTGATATTGACAAGCGAAGGATGCAACCGAGTCGAGTTTATCACTATCCCCTGACAAATTTTTTAGAGCAATCCTACTTTAAAGAGGAGTTCCCTAGACTAGTCAGTGTGGGTATCAACCATCATCCCTGTCTTAGACACGTTGTAAGGGCTAGTGAAATCGATCACAACGGCCACTTTAATAATGCACGATATGCAGAATTAATATATAATGCTCTCGAGCCTAAACATAAGAATAGTATTACGCGTTTTCTCATCTATTATCATCATGAAGCCCGTATTGGGGAAACGATTGATCTCTATCTAGAAAATCACGACAAGCAAGTTAGCCTTAGTGGTTATAAGGGGGAGACGCTTATCTTTACAAGTATGATTGAATTGAGGAATGATTTATGATTAATAAGGTGGTATTAGCCGGTGGCTGTTTCTGGGGTATTGAAGCTTTTTTTGCCCAATTAGATGGCGTCATTGATGTTGTCAGTGGTTACGCGAATTCTCAGGTAAAGCGCCCAGGATATATCGAAGTTAAAGCCCAAAAAACCGGAGCTGTTGAGGCTGTTGAAATTACTTATGATGATAGTGTTGTTCCCCTATCAAAGCTTTTTGATTATCTTTTTAAAATCATTGATGTCACCGCCGTTGATCATCAGGGTGGCGACTATGGCAGTCAATACCGCAGTGGGATTTACTATCAAAATGAAGCCGAACAAGAACTAGCACTCAAAAAAATCCGTGAGGAACAGACTAAGCATAGTGAAAAAATTGCCATTGAAGTGGTGCCTTTAACTAACTTCTATCTAGCTGAAGATTATCATCAAGACTATCTAGATAAGAATCCAGATGGTTATTGTCATATTAATCTTGAACAAGTTGACCCTAAAGACAAGAAGCTTGATAAAAAGCAAACATACAAAGAAGTATTAATGATGGTGGAAGGCCTATTCAGTTCACATCTACCTCTTCTTAGTATGATGGCAAATCTTTCTGCACTGTTAAAAGAAAAGTTTCCAACATTTTCCTGGGT
>CAYWQC010000013.1:0-13635 GCA_964460405.1 uncultured Staphylococcaceae bacterium
ATTGGCATTTACTTGATCCCGTCGATGACTATGAAATTCATCGAAATAATTTAATCTATCATAACTATCAAGGTAATCGTAACCCCTTTATCGATCATCCCGAATGGGCGGAAATCATTTTTGATGAAACATATACAGGTGAAGGTGCTAGCCTTGCACCTGGTTCAAGTTCCGTAGGTGACGTGCCTGTTGTTGTTCGTCTCAGTCGTATCGAAGTCACAAGTGGTGCAAGTGCGACACCTCTATATCTTTTTGGTCAAGTCGACCCTGCCCAGTTTATTGTCACAGCATATTATAGTGATGGTAGCTCTAAGGTTGTTGACGACTACCAAATCCTCATTGATGACCAACCAGTGGGCATGCTTACTGCATTTGGCGACGTTGAACTGACTTTTTCTTACGAAGAAGATGGTGTGACGAGGACGAATTTATATATCGTTAATGTTGAATTGAGTATCATGCATTACATCGGTATTGCTGGCATTGCTGTTATGATCATCATCGCCCTTGTCCTTTTCCCTAAACTACGAAAAAGGGTTGTCAAAAAAACTAAGAAACATTATAAAAAGCGTCGATAAAGATTAAGAGAGGTTAATTACATACCTCTCTTTTTAAATGAATATATATGGTTTTAACGCTGGCATAAATAACTAAGACTGTTCCACTTTTTTTAAAAACAAGCGGTATAAAACATAGATATACACAATATGAACTAAAATGCCGAGACTAAAGTAAAGATAAATCGGTAACAAGAAATCAATCGGTAATAGACCCATACTAATCATACGAGCGGGCCAAAAACCAGGAACGATCATCAAAAATATTTCCGTCCAATCGGTTGCAAATAAAGCGGCGATGGGCAGAAGGAGGATGAGCCCGGTTGATTTCATAATGACGAAGCCCTCCACTTTATTGCTACTAAAGCTATTCACAAGGAGGGCGATGATAGGAGCACTCAGACTCGATAGCAGGGCAATGAGGATCTTATTGATAATACTCAAGGTAAGATATTGATTCAAAAATAAGACAAGTAGCGAAGAAATAACAGCAAAAACGTAGGCAATAAGGAGTTTAATATGAATATATGTTGTTAATTTAAGTGGTGTAATTCTTAAACTATCAAAAACGTGATCATCGCGGTCATCTAGCAGTGTAAAGGCCGTGAGTGCGCCAAACATGAAGGGGGTCATTAAAATGAAAACAAGGGCAACAATATTCGCGGCAATCGCTCCTGCTTGACGCTCTAAATAAGGAACCAACCAATAGGAGACCGCAATAATTAAAAGGGGATAAAGCATGAAGAAAACATACATTTTGTCCCTAATGATCCGTTTGAGTTGATTGATTATCATACTTACATGCATACTCATACGCCACTCGCTTTAATCGCATAACGTTGATAATAAGGTGCGACGAATAAAACATAGAGCAATCCACTATCAAGAATAAGAACACTTAAAGAGAGCCAACTTTCAAGATTAAACACCCCGTTAAGACTGCTTGTCACAAGGTTTAATACCGCTTGATTAGGGCTTAATAACAATACATAGGGCCAGATATCGCCTACAAAAAGAATGTTAAATTGATAGAGAATACTGGGAATCATAAAGACGAGGCTATACGCCATCACTAACATCAACATTGACGTGAACTCTTTTGAAAAGTAAGCAAGGACAAACCCTAAAATACTATGGAACACTGTCGATAAGATGAGTGTTATGACAAGATAGAAAAAATTGATGTCGATGTGGCGAACAAAATAAAAGATGAGAGCAATGATAAGCGAACCCACTAACATATGAATCGTATTGGCAATAACTTTTGCCCAAATTTGTTGATGATGAGAGGTAGGTGTCACTAACATCGTTGCAATCGTTTGCTCGCTCTTTTCAAAAAACATGGTTGCACCTACAAATAACGCGGCCATCATCGTTACATCAAGCATTAAAATCAAAGGGAGCAGTTGATTAAGTAGTTGCTGATCTTCAATAAAGTAAAGGGTGGCTAACCATACAAGACTCACGAGTACATTAACGGTAATAACACGATACTTTTTCAAGCGAGAGAGTTCACCCAAAAGAAGGAAAGGTAATTTATTCATCATCAAGATCCACTCCTGTTACATGAATGAAAATGTCTTCTAATGTTGTTTCACCACTATGAACTGTCTGGATGTCATGTTGATTGATGACATTTAGAAATTCATGATTCTGACCAAGTCCCAATAGTGAGAATTCTTGACTTTTTAGATGATGATCATCGAGATATTCAACTTTTACCGTGTTTTTACCATACTGAAGTTTAAGATTTCTTGGACTATCGATCAACTTGAGTTGACCATCGACCATAAAAGCAACACGATCACAAAGCTGATCAATATCACTCATAATGTGTGAGGTAATAAACACTGTCCCACCTTGCTGACTAAATTCTTTAATTATTTTTTTTAAAATCATCGCATTAGTAGGGTCGAGACCATTCGTGGGTTCGTCTAAAAATAACATTTTTGGCTGATTGATAAGAGCCCGACAAAAATTGAGTCTAACCTTCATGCCTTTGGAAAATTGTCCAACCATTTTATCGCGATGTTCATAAAGACCAACCTGTTTAAGAAGCTGATCGATATCCGCATGCTTGTTGTAAAGTTTGGCAAAAAATTCAAGATTTTCAACCGCCGTCAATTTTGAGAAGTGAATTGGCATTTCAAATGACACACCAATATCTTCATAAAAAGATTGGCCCAACGCTTTTAGGTCTATATTGTTATAAAGAATGCGTCCTTGATAATCCCCTAACAACTTGATAAGAATCTTTTGTGTCGTGGATTTACCGGCCCCAGAAGGGCCAAGAAAACCAAAGATTTCCCCTGGTTTAATTTCAAAAGAAATACCTTTTATCGTCTCATTAGCGGCTTTTGGATATGTAAACCTTAGCTCTTCAACTCTAAACATAATGACTCCTATCAAATAAAGACATAGATTATACCATCATTACCATAGTCCTTATCATCTCTAATTTGTGTCTCATACAACATTTTAGTCGGATAGTAACTTGAACTTTCTTTTAATAAGTGATGCTTAACTTCACCAGGAAGATAAGCGGAAATAAGACCCTGCTTTTTCATGTTTCGTAACGAAGACAACGCGGCTTTTTTAGAATTTGATTGGCCAGAACTGGCCCCATAACCAGTCATGATTTTAAAACTGGTTTTTTCTTTCTTAACAATATCACGGAGTCGTCTACCAATGTCCTGTGGGGGAATTTGACCATGAAATTCGGTATATGTTTTCATGATTGTCGTCTTTTTTTATTTTCATTCATCAGGGGAATCCCATTACGCTCAAGCACCGTCAACATAATCTCCGCACTAGATAAGTTGGTTGCAAGTGGGGTTTCTGTGACATCGCAAAGACGTAAAAGTGCACTAATGTCGGGTTCATGCGGTTGAGCAGACAAGGGATCACGTAAAAAAACAACAAGATCAAGGGCATTATTAGCAATCATCGATCCAATCTCCTGGTCGCCTCCTAACGGTCCACTTTTTTTACACGTTACTTTAAGGCCGGTCGCCTTGGCAACAAGGGCCCCGGTCGTACCGGTCGCGTATAGTTCGTGTAAACTTAAGACCTTTTGATATTTGACGGCCAAAGAAATCATTTCTGGCTTCTTTTTATCGTGAGCAATGAGGGCAACGCGCATAATAACAACTCCTAAATTTAATTTCTAATTCGATTATATCATTTGTCGTATCTATTATTTGAAAAAATATCGGTTTTATTCTTACAATATGATATGATTTTACTTGAAAAGGAAGCCAAAAATGGAAACAAAAGTGATTAGTGAACAACATCTCGTCTCTTATTATGAACGCTTTGGTTGGACGGTTGAAAAGATCATTAGTAGCCCTCTTGTCGATAATGAAAAGACGCTAACCTATAGACTGATTCGCGACTTAAGTGATGCGCAAACCGCACAAATCACTCCTCTTGAGAAACGGGCGGAAAAACTTGTTAGTATTGACAAAAAGTGGCAGGGTCGTTTTGACCAATATTGGCTTAATAACGTCTTGGTTTTTATCACAGGAATCATCATCTTCTTTATTGTTGCCACGCATCATCAATTTTTTGAAACTGATCAGTTCACCTTCGCTTTTATCCGTGATGTATTAATTTGGACAGTCGTCGACTATCTTGTTCTTTACCTTAGCTTTTTTGCACTAAAACTCCTTGTTAAATCACAATTAAAAAAACGGTTTAACGCCATTTTGCTAAAGGTTAAAGATATTTTAAACTAGTCAGTAATTTGCTTTTCTGCTATAAATCTCATTAAAAAGTTTTTCATGTAGCGCGTTCGTACTTTAGCGATACGGCGGGCTTCTTCAGTGTTCATTAACGCTTCCAATTTAAGGAGTTTATCATAAAAATGGGCAATTGTTGCCTCGGGACTTTGCCCATCCATTGGCCGCTTCTTTGACCCACCATAAGTAAAGGCACGCGCTATACCAATCGCACCAAGGGCATCAAGTCGATCAGCATCTTGGACGATTTTACCTTCAAGCGTAGCGACCCGTTTTCCCATCTTTGTATGCGAATACGACATATGCTCAATTATGCTGAAAATATGTTGTTGGTCGCTTTCATTAACCCCCGTTTTCTCTAAGAATCGTGCAACAGTCCCCTTGGGGTGATTGAGTTTAGGGTCCTCGATATCATGGAGTAAGGCAGCTAACTCAATCACAAAAATATCAACTTCCTGTGAGTTAGCAAGCGCAAGGTGTTTAGCCATTTTCACCACCCGTAAAATATGAGCGACATCATGACCACTTGTATCACTGGCATGATAATCCTCAACTAGCTCAAGTGCCTTATCTAGTACATCCTTCTTATATGCGTCCATGAATAAATGCCTCATCCTGATATTGCCTCAAATCAACACGAAAACCTAAAACAACAACCCCTTCTTTTTCAAGGAGCTCTTGTTGTCCAATTGGTCCATCAAAGCCAAAATTTTGGGCAAGACGTCCTTCTCTATTGACGACGCGATGACAGGGTGTCTCAATATTTGTTGGATTGCGATGCAGCGCATTACCCACGGCGCGAGATGCCTGAGGGTGACCAATCTTTTTAGCAATGTCTTGATAAGTCACAACATGACCAAAGCGAATGAGTCGCGTTGCTGCATATACTTTTTCCGTAAATGAGAGTTGATGTTTCATACTCATATTATGAGCGCTTATTTTATTTTGAGCAAGCATTAACTGCTTGTTGAGGTTTTATGTAGAGTGCGGTCAAGGAATTATTTTCTAAACATGATTTTTTCGGAATTAAACATCCGGGTAAGGAGGAATACACCAAGCACAGTTACACTGAGATTAGAGATAATCGTAAGCGCGAAATTAAGCATATTTACATCGAGACTAAAAATCGAAAGCAGGGCGTGAACAGAGTTATATACCGGAATCAAATAAACTAGACTATTATCTGCGGCACTGCCCATTAACGTTGAAACACTAACAAGCATGACAATAATCATGAGTGGCATTGAAAGACCAGAAGCTTCTTTGATCGATTTTGCGTAGGTTGATACAATCGAAATTAAAACAATGAAAATGAAGACCGTTGAAATAATGACGAGGAGAAGCATAAGATACGTAGAAAAGCCATACATTGAGAGGCTAAAGTTCGTTTCTCCACCGACAAGTTTAGGCAAAGATAGTATCAAACCAGTGAAACTCGAAGCAGCGCTTGCAAGAGCGGTTATACTCAGGGCAATAATTTTACCTAGGGCAATATGACTTCGTTTGACAGGGGTGATGAGGAGATTAGCAATCGTGCCTCTTTCCTTCTCTCCAGCTATGCTTTCAGGGGCAACGGCAATGGCCCCACTAAAAAGAAAGGTAATGAGTAAGAAAGGAATTAGACTCGTTACAATCATAATCGTTGCATCAAGATCCGTGGTGTGATCTTCACTATCAACACTAAATTGTTGAAGCGCGGTCGATAGAAAAGATTGATATGTATTTGTGAGATTCATACTACTCGGAGAAGATCCATTGTAATGCATGGTAATACTGGGATTATTGCCAGCCTCTACTTCACTTAAAAAGTCAGTAGGAAAGATAACATACAAATCAAGTTCTTTTGCCTCAATCATGGCTAGAGCGGTGTCCTCATCTAATTCGTTTTGATAGTCGAGTATGAGCACTTCACCAAGAGCATCGGCAAAACCAGCAGGTTCATTATCGACTTTGAGGGTGTATTCTTGATTCTCACCCTGACCAAGATTATTAGCCATCACATCACCCATAATCGTATACAGTAAGAAAATCATCAGTCCCGGTAACAACAAGGATACTAGCATTCGTTTATCAGTAAAAAAGCGCCGTAGTTCTTTTTTTATAAGTGTCCACAAATTAGTCATTTTGTTCACCTCTCACACTTGCATATAATTCGAAAAAACGCGTTTCAAGACTATTCGGTTGACGAAAAACTTCCATCTCTGATTCTAAAACCATTCGGCCATCAATAATAATCCCAACGCGATCACAAATACGTTCCACGAGGGAGAAAATGTGTGTTGATAAAATGATCGTCTTACCTTGTGCCCGAAGATCAAGAAGAAAATCAATCACAGTCTTAGCAGTAATGACATCTAACCCGTTCGTGGGTTCATCAAAAATGATAATACGTGGATCATGAACAAGGGAGATGACAAGGGAAACTTTTTGTTTCATGCCTGTTGATAAATCACTGACTTTAACCTCACTAAATTCATCAATGCCAAAGGTTTTAAACATTTCATTTTTCCGTTTAAGGGCAAGTTCTTTATTAATGCCATGAAGTGCAGAAAAATAATCAAACAAATAATTGGGTGTGAAAAATTCATCAAGTTTTAATTCACTTGTCAAAAAACCAATCTTGCTCCGCACTTGTTCGGCTTGTCGACTAATCGATAATCCATCAACAGTGGCATCACCTTCATCTTGTTTAATCAAAGTGGATATGATTCTTAAAGTTGTGGTTTTTCCCGCACCATTTGGACCAAGAAGGCCATAAATCTCCCCCTCGTAAGCTTGAAAAGAAAGATCATCGACAGCAACACGTACTGGCGTATTTGTCTTTTCAATTTTACGTTGTTTTTTTGATAACCTAAATGTCTTTTTTAAGTGTTTAACATCTAAAATAACTTGCATAATGACCCCCTAGATACAAAGGTATTTTATCATGATGATACGTAAGTTCAACAAAAAATCAACAGGATGACTATATATAGAAACAATCGTGACTTAATTATGCCTCGACCTGAAATTCTAGCGTAAGGTTTTTGATCCATGATCCCCGTCTAATGAGTAAAAGACCAATCACACTCTTAATAATATCAACACTTTGAACGACAATATAAATGCCAACAAGTGGAAGCGACGTCAAACTTGCTAAAATCCACGCAAGTGGGACAACTACACCCCACATCGTGCCGCTATCAAGTAAAAAGGTTAAAAGTGATTTGCCCCCAGCCCTAAGTGTCATATACACACCTGTTGATAATGAAAAAGCCCATAAGAATGAGGCATAGACAATAATTAAATAGGTAGACAATTGTTTTTGACTCGCACTGACATTAACAAACATCTGGGGAATAAGCGGAGACAAGGCAATCATTACCACACCAAAAACAAGGGAAACCATTACACCTAGCGTGTACAGTTTTTTAATGTTTTCTTTCGCTTCATGAATGCGATTAGCACCTAGGGCGTTACCTACCATCACAGAAATGCCAACAGATAGACCAAGAAAAACAATCATGAAAATATTTCCCATTGTCGAAACAATACTAAGAGCGGAGAGGACATTACTTCGCTGGGCATAGGCCATCGAAATTAAAATCATGCCACCCGCCCACATAATTTCATTACCGAGAAGTGGCCATGATTTATGGAGAATTGTTCGAATAAGATGACGTTCAATTCGGAAACGTTTGAAAATGAGATTCAATGTTAAAAACCGCCGACGTTCACAAATGACAATGAGGGCAATAAGTTCAACAAGACGGGCAATTGAGGTGGCAATGGCAGCCCCTAATACACCATAGCCAAGCCCATATATAAAAAGATAATTGAGGGCAATATTAATGACAACCGCCACTGATGAAGCTAGCATCGGTTCCATTGTACGACCTGTTTCTCGAAGTGAAGTCGAATAGGCAGCGGTAAAAACATAAGGAATAAATCCGAGGAGAATGACCGGCATATACTCAAGGGCTAAAGCAAGTATTTCAGCAGGATGATCATTATTCCGCGAATAAAACTCAATCACATAATGGCCAAAGGTAAACGCTAGTGGTAAGGCGATGACTAGTAAGGCCACACCAGCCACAAGCTTAAAACGGTGTGTTTGATAAAGACGATTCATATCTTTAGAACCGTAAAATTGTTGAATAAAGATACCCGAACCTGCTAAAACACCGCCAATCACAACAAAAAGAAAAAACGAAAGCTGATTGACAGCATAAACAGCGGAAACCGCTTCATTAGTGAGACCAGAAACCATCAAAGTATCAACAAGTGACACCACAAAAGAAATCAGTTGTTGGAGCATGACGGGAAAGGCAATGATAAAAAACGTTTTTAAGAAATGTTTATCTTTTAAAACCTTGATCATAGTCGCTCTCCTTTTAACTCTCTATAGAGGTGTGATTATTACCTTAGGTAATATATCGTAAAGTGCTGCGACTTGCAATAAAAGAAAAAAGATTCGCCTATTGCCAATCTTTTATCGTATAAGTTTACTTAGGATAGTTTTAGATAGGTACGAAAACCCCGATTGCTGTAATAAGAATCCGCACCATTATGATAAATAAAAACTCGCCCAAAACGATAATCACCAAATATGGCACCGCCATGTTGGCGAACTGAAGCAGGCGTTAACAGCCAAACCGATGTGCGCTCATCAAGTACTTCAATTTGTTGAAGGGCAAAATAAAGTGTCTCATCGACCAAATGACTTCCCATGGCCTTTGCCATTTCTACTGCACTTGTTAGTGGAGCGGCCCTTTTTCTACCAACTCTAGCGTCTAAATCATAACAAACTCGACAACGTTGAGATGGGGACTCCTTAAACATTTCAACAAGATAGATGTGTTCACCCATTTCAACAAAATCAGGTTCTCCACCCTGTAATGCCATCATGTTAAGGGTCCTACATTGGTCGGGTGTGAGTCGAGAAACCGTCTCATCAAAATCAAGCGTCGGATGACGGTGCATGTGTTGTTGAAAGCGAGTTTTTAATACCGCTAGATTGTTAATTAACGTGTCATTCATCTTAATCTCCTTAAATGATTATTGCATAAAGTGAGGTTAAGTTTATATAAATATGATGGATTACTTGAGTCCGCGTAATAGACGAAGTCCATTGAGAAGGACAATGACAGTTGAACCTTCATGAACAAACACAGCCCAAGTCATATTGACAAGACCAAGAACATTAATGACCATCAATAGGAGGACAACACCCATAGCAAAAATAATGTTTTGCCAAACAATTCGTCTTAGCTTTTTGGCGATACGGTGGGTATATGTAAATTTTGCTAAATCATTTTTCATCAAAACAACGTCACTTACTTCAATAGCAATATCGGTGCCTTCCCCCATGGCCACACCGATATCAGCACTTACAAGGGCGGGGGCATCATTTACACCATCACCAATCATGGCGACAGTCTGATAGTCCTTTTTTAAATGTTCAATTATCTTAGCTTTTTGATCCGGCATAACTTCGGCAATGATTTCATCAATGCCTAAATGTTTACCGATGGCTTGTCCTGTCTTTTGACTGTCTCCAGTGATTAAGACAGTATGGATATCATGTGCTTTCAAATAATCAATCGCGGGTTTAGCACATGGTTTTTCCTTATCAAGCACTGCAATAAGGGCAAGGACACTATCATCACAGCCAACATACATCACCGTTTTACCCTCATTTTCTAATCGTGTTCTTGTCATTTGCATGCTGTCATTAACCATCGCGAATGCGGAGGGTTTGCCAATCATATAATGATGGCCTTGATAGTCTGCAACAAGACCGATTCCAATGCGATTAGTCGCTTCAAAAGTAAGGCTGCTTACACCATGATAAAAATCAGTAATAGCGTTAGCGAGGGGATGGTTGGAATGGGACTCCATTGTTTTAATGATTTGCGCAAGCTCACGTTGACGTTCCTTATCAAGGCTAGAATCAAATATCACGTCAGTGACACTCGGTTTCCCCATCGTTAGTGTGCCTGTTTTATCAAAAGCAACAGCATCAAGATCATTTAAATTAGATAAATAATTGCCACCTTTAAATAGAACACCGCGACGAGCAAGATTAGAAATAGCCGCTAATGTTGCCGGAACATCAGTAACAGCAAGAGCACAGGGCGAAGCACCAATCAATAATACCATTGTCCGATAAAAACTATCATCCCACTTGAGGATATAGGCACCAAGGAGATAAAATAGCGGGGCAATGATAAGGACAATTGTGACATAAATTGGTTCGAGTTTTTTGATAAATGCCGCAGTCTTAGACACGTTACTTTGTGCTTCTTGAACCATGATAAGAATTTTAGCAAAAACAGTTTCATCACTGTTTTTACTCACTCGCATTTCAAAGCTACCTTCGCCGTTCATCGTAGAACCAAACACTTCATCACCAACTGTCTTATCAACTGGTATACTCTCACCCGTGATTGATGACTGGTCAATTGACGTCGAACCGAGTGTAATGATCCCATCTGTGGGCACTTGATCACCATTTAACACTTTTAAACGATCACCAATTTTAAGGCTAGAAACTTCGACACTAACAATATCGCCATCTTCTTTAATGAGCCGTGCTTTTGTTGGATTTAGCTTAAATAGATTCGTAATCTCCTTTTTGCTTTTCCCCTCAGCATATTCTTCAAGATAGTGAGCGGCTGCAAAAATAAGAATTAATAATGCGGCTTCTGAATATTCTTTAATGATGATGGCACCAATGGCGCCTAATGTCATTAGTAGATGGACACTAGGGTGGAAGCGACGTTTTTTGATTGTTGCTTTAACTGTATCAATCATCCCTTCAAGAATCACTTCATAACCAGCGAATACAGTGGCAACTAAATTAACAATCATCGCCGGGACTGGGGGAAGAAAAAAGGCAGTAATATAAAGACCTACAGCTATAAAAAAAAGGATAATACCAAAAATAAAATTGCGCTTTAAATGATGACTATGAGATTGGTTCATAACTAAACCTCGTGATTAATATATTTATTATAACAAATATAAGAGCAGGTATGTTTAATTTTACTTGTTGATTTTTTTAATGAACGAAATGGCACTTTCTTGATCAATTGGACGACTGAAAAAGTAGCCTTGGGCAAGATCACAGTGATAGGACTTAAGATAACGCATTTGCGTTTCGTTCTCAATGCCTTCGGCAACGACAACATAGTTGAGTTTTTGACCTAATGAAACGATATCTTGTGTGATAGCCATATTCGCGGTAATTTTCTCAAGTCCATTAATAAAGGCACGGTCAATTTTAATACCATTTGTATTAATTTCAAGAATGCGATGGAGACTTGAATAACCAGTCCCAAAGTCATCAATGGTGACTTTAACACCAGCATTCATGATATCGCCAAGAATTTGGTTGATGCGTTGATAATTATTTGCAAAAATCGATTCGGTAATTTCAAACCAAACGTGATGGGGATCAACGCCTATATCATGCATTTTTTGCAGTGCCCTCTTGGCAAAATCTTGCGACAACAACTGAATCGCGGAAATATTAATCGACATAGTCACATCATGACCCTCATCATGAAGGCGACGAAGGAATTGTAACGCTTCGCTCATAATTTTTTCGCCAATAGGAACAATTAATTTAGTTTTTTCGAGAATCGGAATAAATTCAAGGGGAGAAATGAGACCAAGTCGTCCACTACGAAAGCGGCTAAGCGCTTCAAAACTAACCACGCGGTCATTTTTAAGATTAACAACAGGTTGATAAAGAACCACGAGTCCAGAATGATCAAACGACTCACTGAGTTCGACAAGTTCTTCCTTAATAATTTTTTCCCGTTCAATACTAAGTTCCATTTCGCGATCGAAGATTGTGAAGTTGATGACATTTTGACTATCTTCAATAAAGGCCTTTTCGGTGGCGACAAGTGTATCTTTGAGAATTCGATCCGCACTTGAATACTTAATGTTTTTGACTTCAAGAATGCCAACACCACAGGTAATACGTTCCATTAGCAAAATCGGTTCGAGAGCCATCTTTACTTGCTGATAAAAGGCAATGAGTTCATCTTTACCATCATAACGATCAATATAAAAACAAAACCGGTTTTCGTGCGTAATAAATAATTGGTAGCGATCACTCATAAATTGTTTTAGAATTTCCGCAAGCTTTGCGACTAGTTCCATGCCAAAGTGATAACCATGCGTTAAAACGACCGATTGAATCGAACTGAAATTGAGGCCAAAAAGCGCTTTATTATGTATTTTGCCAAATTTAATGTCATTCTCAATTTGTTGTTCAAAGTAGCGACGATTATGGAGGTCAGTGCGTGTGTCATAATCACTACGGTGTTTGAGTGTTTTTTCCATGTTTTTGAGATTATTAATATCAATGATAATCCCCTCAAGTGCGACAACTTCACCCTCATCATCATAAACACCTTCGCCGAGTTCAAGAACCCACTTACGATCACCATCCTTGGTAATAATTTCATATTCATAGGAAAAAGGAATGTGGGCGTGCGTCACACGGTTCCACTCCAGCCACAGGACATGATGATATTCTGCAGCGATGAGATCATTAAAGGAAATGTTCCGGTTATAAAGTAAATCTTCTGGTTCGTAACCCGTCAAATCTTTACAACCTTTAGAAACAAACTGCATGGTCCAATCGCGGTCATACTTGCAACGGTAAGCGAGGCCAGGTAAGTGGTTGAGGAGCACAGATTTACTGCGCTCACTCTCACTGAGAAGGTCGCTCATCAGTTTTTGTTCGGTAATATCCTGAATCAGTGAAATATAGGAAAACACACCCTCATTTTCTATATCAAACGCTGATACAATGAGATTCACCCACACAATCTGGCCATCAGGCCTAATATAACGCTTTTGCCGTGAATAGCTATTAATTTCCCGTCGTTCTAATTTTTGATATAACTGCCGGCTTACATCAACATCATCAGGATGAGTAATCAGTTTCCAATCAAAGTTTTGTAAATCCTTCTTTTCCCGTCCAATGATTTTTTCATAGGCTGGATTCATAACAACTGAGGTGATTTTTTCATCTTCACTTATCGTCGTAACACGAGTAATCGAAACGCCAATTGGTGCGTCTTGAAACATCGTTTCGAAAATCATATTTGTGTCATCTGATAGTGTCTCAGTGATATCACTTTGACTACCAATATGCATTCGCAGCAAGACCTTAAGTGCTTCAGCATCAACAGGGCGAGTCATAAAGTCAACAGCCCCCTTTTCAATACAGCGGGCAATACGCATTTGATCATCCATATGACCAATCACAATTGTTTTAATGTTACGATATGTTGCATGCACAGAAAGGATGTCGAGGAATTGCTCAGGCACCAATT
>CAYWQC010000014.1:0-13428 GCA_964460405.1 uncultured Staphylococcaceae bacterium
CCTCGCGCCCTGTTACAAGCCTACGAGGTTTCCAAGCCCGCCCCTTCAGCCACTTGGGTATTTCTCCGTGAAAATAATTATAGCAACTAAATAGCTTGATGTCATTAGTAAAGATGAGAAATTTCATATAATAAGACGAATATATATCTGACAAAATTCCGGCACATTATCACTTTTGTGATAAAATCTAGTTATGGAAAAAATCACTTTTACAGTTACAAACCTTGATGCAAATCAACGTATTGATAAGTACTTAAAAAAACAATTACCTTTAGCACCGGCAAGTTTTATCTATCGTTTATTTCGTTTAAAAGACATTAAGCTTAATGAACAAAGAGTAAAATTGGACCACGTGATTGAAAAAGGGGATGAAATCACCCTCTACCTTAGCATTCAACAGAAACAACAGTTTATGAAGGACTATACCTTTCATAAAGTACCACTAACGGCTAATGTCGTATTTGAAAATGAAAATATATTGGTGGTTAACAAACCACGAAATCTCCTCGTTCATAGTGATGTTAATGAAAACGAAAAGACACTTAGTAATCAAGTATTAACATACCTTTATCAAAAACAAGAATTTGATCCAAGCCAGCGAGGATATATTCCAAGTCCAGTCGGAAGGATAGACAAGCAAACAAGTGGTTTAGTCGTTTTTGCAAAGCGGCAAGTTGCTAATCAAGTCCTTGCCTCCGTCTTTCATGATAATCATCTAGAACGTGTTTATCTTGCCCTTGTACATGGCCAAACTCCAGCTAAGTCGACAATCAAATTGGCCTTGACTAAGAATGAAAAAAATCGCGGTCTTGTCGTGGTTGACGATGAGGGAAAATCGGCAATCACTCACTATCAAACCCTGAGTTATTATCATGGAGTTTCACTTGTGAAAATCTTTTTGAAAACAGGGCGTTCCAATCAAATCCGCGTTCACTTTAACGCCATAGGTCATCCCATTCTTGGTGATCATAAATATGGCATTAATGATGATATTGAGTATTTATGCCTTCACCATTACCAACTAAAATTTTATAATATAACAGGTTCTCTGTCTGATCTAAGTCATCGATTATTTGAAGCAGAAATACCAGATGATATCAACAAAATCATTGAAGAAAAAGAGGTACAATAATATGAACATTCGTCACAGTTATCGCCGTTGGCTCGAAGAAGACTCAATGCCAAGTGATTTAAGAGCAGAACTTTCTCACATGAATGATCGCGAAATCGAAGATGCGTTTTTTCAGGATATCGAATTTGGCACTGCGGGAATGCGCGGTCTCTTAGGAGCGGGTACTGCGAGGCTAAATGTATACACTGTCCGGAAGGCGACAATTGCCTTTGGTCAATTTTTATGTAATCAATTTCACGATGCAAAAGAAAAAGGGGTTGTTATTGCCCATGATAATCGCTATAAATCACGTGATTTCACCTTAGATTGTGCGGACACTCTTAATAGAATGGGCATCAAAACATATATTTTTGAGAGTCTTCGTCCAACCCCACAGCTCTCATATGCTGTTCGTTATTTACACTGTGTGGGGGGAATAATGATTACGGCTTCCCACAATCCTAAACAATATAATGGCTTTAAGATTTACGATGAAAATGGTGCCCAACTTGTACCAACAAAAATTGCGCCGATGTTAGATATTTTGGCAAAGATGCCGCCCGCAATTGATGTTGAGGTGCCCATGGTCGAGGAAAAACAAACTACAGTTGTCCTTGATGATAAAATTGACGAAGCCTATTTAAAAGATGTTTTATCGATTCAACTCAACGAGTCATTGAAGAAAGATAAATTCAAAATTGTTTTTTCGCCTGAACATGGCACTGCTAGTATGCTAGGACTTAAGTTATTTAAACGTCTTGGTTATCACCTAATCCCTGTTGAAAGTCAACTTGATCCTGACCCCGCATTCTCTAACACGAAGACACCAAACCCTGAAGAAGATGGGGCGTATGAAGAAGCACTTAAACTCGCAAAAATTCACGATGCTGATATTATTCTTGTCACAGACCCTGATGCTGATCGCCTTGGGTTAGGGTACAAGAATCAACAAGGACAATATGCACGTTTTACTGGTAATGAAAGTGGCGCTCTATTATTAGATTATATTTTGAAAACACGACAAAATCTTGGGTTACTTAAAGACAACAGTGCTATCTATTCGACGATTGTTACTTCTGAACTCGGCAATGACATTGCCAAAAGTTACGGGGTTAATGTCAAATTATTTCTTACTGGGTTTAAATATATTGGTGATCAAGTGGCTAAGGATTTACGAGATGGGTCCGCGCATTTTGAGTTTGGTTACGAGGAGAGTTATGGGCTTCTTGTTGCACCTTTTGTCCGTGATAAAGATGCATTACAAGCCATGGTACTTTATAGTGAAATGGCAAATCACTATGCGCAACTAGGCATCACTCTTGATGTGGCTTATGAAAAACTCATGCGAAAACATGGTTATTATTATGACATTAGTTATTCTATTATGTTTCCAGGCGCAGAAGGAGCCAAGGATCTTGCGACTATGCTTGCCCATCTCCGTCAGCAACCAGTTACGGTGATTGGAGAACAAAAAGTGATTCAACACGAAGATTACCTCACTCAGGTCGGTGTTGGGACCCGGGGCAAATACCAGCTAGATACCGATAAAAGCAATGTTTTAAAATACTTCTTAGATAACGGTGCTAGTATTGCGATACGCCCTAGCGGAACTGAACCTAAATGTAAATTTTATTACTGTGTAAAAAGCACGATTAGTCGTGAGGATGCCAAGCAAAGCGCTGAACATCTTCATCATGAAATACTAAAAATCATCGGTTATTAGCCGATGATTTCTTTTAATGCGTCCACTAAGCCGTCATGATTATTGTCGTCTCTTGTCACAATTGTTGCATATTGTTTAACGTCTTCACTACCATTTTTCATGACGACAGCATGGTGAGCCCACACTAACATTTGAACATCATTTTCAGCATCACCACAGGCAATTGTGTGACGGTGGTCAATATCGAGTTGTTCACAAATATAGGCTAAGCCATGCTGCTTGGTCCCATAGCTAAGAAACGCCTCACTATAATCTGAGTCATACCAGAAGCGCAAATGAAAATCTAGGTGTTTTTCTACTGCCTCTTTGATTCGCTTTTTAATGTTATCTCCATTATGATGAGGTTTAAAAATCAATGTCATCGGGTCATCATCGAAATTAAAGTCGTCGCCATAAATGATGGCATGTCCTTCATTCCAAAAAAAGTTATTAAGTTCTTTATCTTCGCGAAGTAAATAAATAAAGTGTTCGGTTTCCACCATAAGATTATCAAGATGTTGGAGACCCACTTCATCTATAATTTGCTTTACAATTTGACGGTTGAATTTGACAACACGTTTAGGAAAACGCTTGCGGTGATAGTCGATTGATAATGTTCCATTATAGCAAACGACAGGACAGTCAATCCCTAGTTGTTGTTGATAAACAAGTACAGAACGAAGGGGACGACCAGTTGCAATAACGACACAATGACCTTGTTTAGTGAGGTCAGCTAAATACGTTTTAGTCTTCTCGCCGATCATCTTGTCATCATTTAAAAGCGTGCCATCTAAATCGATAGCGATAAGATATTTATGACTCATCTTAAACCAACAGCCTGTTGTACTCTCGTTAAAGTCTTATTTGCTATGTCACTTGCTTTTTTTGCCCCTTGATTGAGCACGTCATCAACAAGGCCGGATTTTAGGGCTTCGTCGTGCCGCTTTTTGAGAGGAATGAGTTCGTCCACAACTGCATCGGCAACGGCTTTTTTAAAATCACCATAGCGGAATCCCTTGAAGGTTTGGACAGCTTCATCAATTGCGATATCTTTAAGGGCCGCATAAATTTGTAAAAGGTTAGAAATACCTGGTTTATTGTCGGGATCAAATGTAATTTCACTACCTGAGTCTGTGACAGCGCTCATGATCTTTTTCCGCATGACTTTTTCATCATCATCAAGAAAAATATCACCTTTAGGGTCGCTTTTTGACATTTTCTTTAGGGGATCACTTAAGGACATGATACGTTTACCGATTTTTCTAACGCGTGCTGTAGGCATTACTAATACTTGGCCATAGCGATTATTAAAACGATTAACAAGATCACGGGTAATCTCAACATGTTGAACCTGATCTTCGCCAACAGGAACTTCCTTTGCATCATAGAGTAGAATATCACTCGCCATCAAAACAGGATAAGCAAAAAGGCCTAAACCAATAGCGTTTTGCTCCATTTTTTGGCTTTTATCTTTGAATTGAGTCATTCTCGAAAGTTCGCCCATGTAGAGAAAGTTTTGCAAAATCGCATTGAGTTCTGCATGAGCACTAACGCGAGATTGCTGAAAAATCACACATTTTTGTGGATCAAGACCGGCGGCGATATAAAAACCGGCAATGCTCTTAATATTAGACCGTAAGAACTCGGGTTCAATCGGTAACGTCAATGCGTGTAAGTCGGCAATAAATAAAAATAGTTCATTTTCACTTTGAAATTGAGTAAAAAACTTTAACGCCCCGATGTAGTTGCCTAATGTAAGGCGCCCTGTTGGTTTGATTCCACTTAAATATCGCATAATAAAACCTCGCTTGTTAAATTATAAGAACTATTATACGCAGTGTCAATTTTATAAATTGTTTATTGTTAATAAACAGCAATTATAGTATCCTATTAATACTAGGAGGTACTAGATTATGATTAAAATCTATACATCTCCGAGTTGCTCGTCGTGCCGAAAGGTAAAGCAATGGTTTGACGAACAGAAAATTCCTTATGAAGAACATAATATATTCGCCGCGGCTCTTAACGAAAAAGAACTCAAAGAAATGTTATATAAATCAGAGAACGGAACTGAAGATATTATCTCAACCCGTAGCAAGATTATTCGCGACAAAAAAATTGATATCAATAAAATGTCGGTCAACGAAATTATTGCCTTCATCAAGGAAAACCCGTCGGTCCTCAAGCGACCAATTATGGTTGATAGTCGGAGGATCCAAGTCGGCTACAACTCGGAAGAAATTATGACGTTTATTCCCCGCGCTCGTCGCATCGCTCAGGAGGCTTGTTCACCTGAAGGATGCCCGCATTATCCATATTGTGATCATGTCCAATAAAAAAAATAGCTAGTTCATCGTGAACTAGCTTTTTTCTTAAATGCGCTTAAAGGCTTGCAGTGCTCTTCGTTGCTTGCTGCTCTTATTCTCTTTAAATTTGATGTCGACTTTTTCACAAACTTCTTCGAGGAAAAAGCGGGCTTTTTCTACAGACGAGCCTTCCATTTCAAGTTCATAATCAATTTCATCACCAAATTCATTCATATCAACTGCCAACATATAACCATTGTAGGGAATATTGATTCTTGTCGTTTTCAGGTGTGCGAGTGTTGTTAGTGAATTAGGATTGACATAAAGACGTTCAATAAACTCAAAGATCGGACCCTCAGGAAAGACATTATCATCAATAAATTGATTGAATTCATTTTCACTGATAAGTTGACTTTTTTCGAGTAAACCTTCGCTTAATGGTGTTTTTAGTGTCATGACAAAACCGTTAAGTTTGCGGACTCTTAAACTGACTTCATGTTTACGTAGATCAAAGGTTTTGGTATCAATATAAAAATTAACTTGTTCAACCGCTTCTTTCTTTTCCAACTTAAAAAAATTAAGGACACGATCATATTCGTCGCGATTAATGAGGGTTTTGACTTCGATTTCAATATTAGTGGACATATTATCTCCTTGCTATGAATATATGCTACAATAATTTATATACTTTTTAAAGAGGAACAACATGAATGTTGCAATTATTAGTCGTGATGATGACTATAGTAAGAGCATTGTCACGAAGCTAGATCGATTAATATCTGAGGCCGGACTTGTTCGTGATGACCAGCATCCTCATGTCGTTATTTTTGTTGGTGGAGATGGTACTTTTTTACGGGCTGTCAATCACTATATTGAGCGAATTAATGATATTAAGTTTATTGGCGTCCATACTGGATCTCTCGGGTTTTTTTGTGATTTTTCCGTTGAGGACATTAAAGAAGTCGTTGATTTAGCGGGTCAGGCTAAACCTTTTCATCATCGCTATCGTCTTCTTGAAGCCTGTATTGAAACCGAAAAAAATAGGCGGTTGTTTTATGCGGTCAATGAAATTCGAATAGAAAATGCCCAACATACAATTATAACCGATGTTTACATTGACGAACTTTATTTTGAAACCTATCGTGGAAACGGCCTTTTGGTGGCTAGTCAACTTGGAAGTAGTGGCTACAATAAATCAATTGGTGGTGCGATTATTGAAAGTGGCATTGAACTTTTGCAACTAAGCGAAATTGCCCCATTAAGCAATAATATCTATCGTCCTCTTAATGCTTCTCTTGTCCTAAGAGGCAATCGCACAATTACTTTTACAGGTGTCGCCGGCAAGACGATACTTGGCTATGACCATCTCAGTGAGCCCATTGCCGCTGAGAGTTTCAAACTCAGGGTGAAACTTGGAGATAAACGTATTACGCTTATTCACAAAGAAGAACGTCCCTATCTTTCCACCCTTCATCAAGCATTTATCAAAAGTTAAGGAGTAAGTTATGTCCTTTGAACAATTTTTACAACAATATAGTCAATATATCTCGATTGCCATCTTTATTTTGATTGCCATCGTTCTTGCTATCTATTTAATAGTGCCTCTTGTTAAGCGAGGAAAAAAACCAGTACGTGAAGAAAAACAAGTGGATCAACAAGCCTTCTACCAAGCGTTGGGTGGTGTAAATAATGTCATCCGTACGGAAATGAAAGGTTCACGACTTAGCGTCGAACTTAATGACATGAACGCATATGATAAAGACAAATTGAAAGCACTAGGAGTTGTTCGTGTTATTGTTATGAAAACAAAATTAATTTTGCTCGTAGGCGAATCATTCAAACAAATGGGTGAAAAAAAATAGATCAGTGATGATCTATTTGATATATTTTTTGAGTTCTTCAACCGGTAAGCCCATGACATTGTGATAACTACCGACGATATGATGAACAAGATCGAATGATTCATCCTGAATGCCATAACCACCGGCCTTATCAAAAGGCGAACCACTTTCGATATATTTTTCTATGGTCTCATCACTGAGCGTGTTGAAATAAACCTCGGTCATCACATTAGCGTTAATCTCCCTAGTAGGACTAAGTAGCGTGAAACCGGAAATGACACGATGTTTTTTGCCACTTAATTTTTCGAGCATTCGCCTTGCCTCGTTTTTGGAGACGGGTTTACCAAGAACTTCACCATCAATAATCACAATGGTGTCAACGGCAAGCACTGTGTCATGAGGGTGATTTTTAAATATCTCATAAGCCTTCATTTTACTAATTTCTTTGGCTAAATCACTGGGAATCTGAACGACCACATCTTCATCAATATTCGCGGGAATAACCGTAAAATCGGTGGTAATTAACCGCAGTAATTCTTTACGCCGTGGTGATTGAGAAGCAAGAATTAACATGACTATTTAACCTTATTCATCACGACTGGGATGATCATAGGCGTGCGCCCTGTCTTTTCAAAAAAGTAGGGTTCAAGAATATCACGACAAATTTGTTTAATTTCCCCAAATGTCGTATTTTTTGTACTCATCAATTTATTAACAGCTTCATTAATGCGGTTTTGGGCCCGTGGTAATAGATGAGAAATGTTAAAGTTAATAAACCCACGTGAATATAATTCAATAGGCATCATCAAACGATTGTTTTTCGAATCGAGGGCAATGAGGACGGAAACCATACCATCTTCACTAAGGTTACGGCGATCGTCTAATACTGCCTCAGAGACACCATTAAGGGAATTGCCATCAATATAGATATCTTCGCAAGGAATCGTTGGTCCTGTTGAAACGCGATGGTTTCTTAATTGAATGGTCTCACCATTCTTCAGCACAAAGGTGTTTTCCTTGGGAATGCCTAATTTTTGGGCGAGTTCCGAATGGAGTTTTAACATCCGATATTCACCATGAATGGGCATAAAGAATTTAGGATTGAAAAGTCTTAACATGAGTTTTAATTCTTCTTGAGATGGGTGCCCAGAACTATGGATGTTACGCAGAATAGAATTGGTTAAAACATCGGCACCAAGGCGTGTCAGCTGATTGACGACACGGTCAATTCCTGCCCCATTACCAGGGATTGGCGAGGAGGAGAAGACAACAGTGTCACCAGGAATGATACGTACATCCTTATGTGTGCCATCAGCAATTCGTGATAAGGCTGCTAAAGGCTCACCTTGTGACCCGGTACATAAAATAACAGTTTCTTCTGGTTTGATTGTATAAATTTTGCTGACATCTATGAGGCTAGCATCAGGAATTTTAATATAGCCGAGTTCCCGTGAAGCCGCGACCACTCTTTCCATGGTCCGACCGATAATCACGAGTTTACGGTTAAAATTAACAGTTGCTTCAACAATTTGTTGAATCCGAGAAATATTACTACTAAAGGTTGAAATAATAAGGCGACCAGGTGTTTGCGCAAAAATATCATTGATTGCTGAGATGACGATTCGTTCACTTGGTGTATAACCTTCTTTTTCCACATTTGTGGAGTCGCCAAGCATGAGGTCAACACCTTCATTGCCAATTTGCGCAATCTTGCCCAAGTCCATTGGACGGCCAATAGGTGTGAGGTCTACTTTATAGTCGCCAGTTGTAACAATGCGTCCTTCACTGGTATCTATACAAAGACCAAAGCAATCAGGAATTGAGTGCGTAACCGCGAAGAATGACACTTGGAAACTATCGATATTAAAAATATCTTCAGGTTTATATTCAACAATTTTTACTGGCGTTTTGATACGCATCATTGCTAATTTATGACGAATAAGCGCTGCCGCTAAAGGAGGCGCATAGATGACGGGAATGTGTATGGTTTGAATCAAAAATGGTATAGCACCAATATGATCTTCGTGACCATGCGTGATAAAAACAGCCTTAACTTTCTTGGAGTTATTTCGCAAATACGTAAAATCAGGGATGACATAGTCAACCCCGGGAAGTGTTGCTTCAGGAAAACGAACGCCGACATCAACAATGATTAGCGTTTTATCATTTTCCACCACATATAAATTTTTGCCAACTTCGCCTAGCCCCCCAAGGGCGTAAACAGAAACAGGCATTGCAAATTTGTTTTCTTTTGCCATAAATAAATAACTCCTAAATTATAAAATTATAGTATTTGTTTTGCTGTCAATACTATTCTAAAGGTCAATCAAACATAAGTAAAGATTAAAGTTCGATTGCATCGGGATACTTGCTAAGATTCTTAGCGTCGATGTGATCATAGAAAAGAACTCCGTTAAGATGGTCAATTTCATGTTGTAGCACGATGGCCTCATACCCTTTTGCCACAATTTTCACTTGCGATTTTATTAAAACATCATAGGCATCAATTGTTACTTTATAAGACCGGTAAACACGGCCTGGATAATCTTCGTTAACCGAAAGACAACCTTCACCTGTGCTAATATATGCTTTTTTAACAGAATTAGCAATGATACGTGGATTGATTAACACGTGGGTGATAAATTGACCTTCTTCATATTCGAAGTAGACAACTAATATACGTTTTGATACCCCAACTTGCGGGGCTGCTAAACCAACACCAGCCCGCAAATTGTGGGCTTTGGCAAAGGCTTCATCTTGGCTTTGTTTGATATGTTCAAGCATCGCGAGTGCGAGTTTTTCATCGTCTTCACTAAGCGGCATTGCAACAGACTCAGCCTTAGCGCGCAAAGTATAGTACTTATCATCGTATATTTTTAGCATAATCTTTTTTCCCGACGTTATGATAGCACAAAAAGCTTAAATTTTTAATTTAAATACATATTTTGTCGGATTTTTTCAAATTCAGTTATAATAGACCCATGAAAAAAGATGTCATCGAAATTTGCTATGAATTAAGTGACGAGATTAAAACAAGTCCTGTTTATCTCCGTTTGCAAAATCTTGAACAACAAATCAAAAGCGATTCCTTGCTTTTAAATTTACAGGCAGACTTTGTAGCGTGTCAAGAAGCACTCGTTCGTCTTGATGAATATGGCAGTGAAGCCGACAAAAGTGAGGCAAGAAAAGCATTATCAAAGGCCAAGTATCAGTTGGATGTTCATCCACTAATGATTGAGTACAATGAGCAAATCAAGGCCCTTAATCTCATTTTTGATGAAATCAACGCAAAAGTGTTTCATCGGTTTAAAGCGAGTCGTTCATGCAAAATATAAACCCCCGCGTTGTAGCAGGCAAGTACGCCCGTAGAAAACTTGTTTTTAATCTCGAACAAGAGGAAACAAGACCGACTAAGGATCGGGTTCGCCAAGCTGTTTTTAATGCGCTGAATCATCAGTTGATAGGCAAGCATGTTCTTGATCTATTTGCAGGGACTGGTGCTTATGGGATTGAAGCGCTCTCCCGTGGTGCTCAATCCTGTACTTTTGTTGACCGGTCACGAAAAGCTAAGATGAATATTGAGACTAATCTATCTTTTGTTGAGGAAGATTACGAAATCATCATCAGTGACTATTTGCGATTTTTGAATCAGCCAACAAGAGTGTTTGATATTGTCTTTGTTGACCCACCCTATGAAATGGATGTTGAACACATCTTTTTGCGCCTCATTGACGCAAAAATTGTTTCTAGCAATGGGATTGTTGTCTTAGAAAGTAATAAAGCACTATCAATTGACGAAAAGTTCGGTAAAATAAAGACATATCAATATGGTTTGACTCACATCACTATTATTTGGAGAAATGTATGAAAATAGCTGTGTATCCTGGAAGTTTTGATCCAATCACTAATGGACATTTAGATATTTTAAAACGTGCTTTACGTGTGTTTGATCGCGTGATTATTTTGATTGCTAATAATCCAAATAAAAATACCTCCTTTACTGTTGAAGAAAGACTCAACATGATTAAGGAAGTATTTAAAGATAATTCTAATGTTATTGTTGACGCTACAGATAAGCTAACAGTTAATTACGCAAAAGAAAAGGGTGCGATTGCTGTTATTCGGGGTTTAAGAGCCATGGGTGATTTTGAGTATGAGTTTCAACTATCCGCGGCTAATCGTTATATCGATGATCAAATTGAGATGGTATTCTTTATGGCCAGTGGTGAGCTATCATTTATCTCCAGTGGTACTGTCAAAGAATTTTATTTTGGTCACCAAGATATTCGACATCTTGTCCCAAGCTCTGTTTATCATTTGTTTAAGCAAAAGTTTCCTTATTAAGGGAGCAACTGAATAAAAGACATCATACGACCAGTAGTTTTTTCTCGAGCAAAGGAGAAGAAGTTTTCGGCGTTTTCATACGTGCAATCATCAAACAAATCGATATTTGCACTAGGAACCCCTTCATCGACTAACTGCATAAAATTAAGAAATGGCAGGTCGAGGAAGTATTCAGGGTCAACAGCCTTAACAGCATAGTTAAAGGTGGGATATTTGGTCAATATTTCGAGCGCTCTTTCATGTGTGATGCGACGATGGCCAAATTTTAGTGATGGACCAATAAAAGCAAAAATATCGGACCCTAACACGTGGTAACGCTGTTTGATTTTTTGAATGGTTTTGGCGGTAATACTTTCAAGTGAACCCGCTTCGCCAGCATGGATAATACCGACAACTTTCACTTTAGGCACATAAAAAAACAGAGGGACACAGTCAGCATGATAAATGCCAAGCGCTAAGCCCTTCTCATCTGTGAAAAGGGCATCAGCATCTAGGCCAGTATCAAAGCAATCATAGCCTTTACCCGCATCTTGACGGTTTGCATAAAGAGCAATATCACTATGGAATTGGTGAACAATTACAGTGTTTTTTGCACTAAAACCAAGTTCATTAAATAGTTTTGTTCGATTTTTTTGCACTGCTAATTCATCATCACCGACATGGTAAGCAAGATTAAGTTCCTCGTAAGGACGCTTAGAAAAGCCTGCTTGACGTGTCGAAGTGAAAGCGAGTATCTCGTCTTGGAAGCGCGGCCATATTACTTTTTTCATCAAAATTTATTCCTTGGTTGGAATGTCGTCTACGGATGCTTTTAAAGCGGCTAATAGACCAGTAACATTTTGAATTTCACTTGGAATGATGATTTTTGTTGCTTGGCCATTGGCGACTTTTTCTAAAGCCACAAAACCTTGAAGAGTTAGATAAGCTTCGGTTGGTCTTGAATCGTTAATTAAGCTAATACCTTTGGCTTGGGCTTCGTATTTTCTTAAAACAGCTTCGGCTTCACCTTCGGCGAGTTTGATACGGGTAATTTTCTCACCTTCAGCGCGTAAAATCGCACTTTCTTTTTCGCCTTCAGCTTCTAAAATAGCGGCTTGTTTGGTTCCTTGAGCGCGAAGGATGGCTTCACGTTTTTCCCGTTCAGCACGCATTTGTTTTTCCATTGCTTCTTGAATATCACGTGGTGGAAGGATGTTTTTTAATTCAACACGAGTAACCTTGATTCCCCAACTGTCAGTTGCTAAATCCAAAATTTCACGCATTTGGGCGTTGATGGTATCACGGCTAGTTAATGTTTGATCAAGTTCAAGATCACCAATAATATTACGTAATGTCGTCGCTGTTAGATTTTCCATAGCTAATAGTGGGGACTCTACACCATAAACGTAGAGTTTAGAGTCAGTAATATGAAAGTAGACAACGGTATCGATTTGCATGGTAACGTTATCCTTAGTAATCACTGGCTGAGGTTTAAAATCAAGTACTTGTTCCTTACGGGATATGACTTGACTACGTCTTTCAATAAAGGGAATGATCAAATGGAGTCCAGGGAGTAGTGTCCGATTGTATTTTCCTAAACGTTCGACAATTACCGAGTGAGCATGAGGAACGATGAGAAAACTCCGGATGACAATAATGACGAGAATAAGTAAAAAGAATAGACCGATGACAAGGCCGACAATTTGTGGACCTGTTAGTAAAAAATTAATTAATAGCATAAATTATTTTTCCTTTCTTGAAACAATTAATTTGTTGCCTTCGATGGCGTCGATAATACATGTATCGCCCGCATTAAACTGGACATCGTCATGAACGGCAACTGTCCATGTGACATCTCCGATTTTACCTGAACCAGGGGTTAGTTTATTGACTGGGGTTAGCAGCACAATGGTTTCACCTATCAATCGATCGGCATTTGAAGGCTCATCATTGCTCCGCAAGAGAATCTTTTTAAAGAGCATGCGCCCAAAAATTAGTGAGACGATTGAAACGAGCGTGAATACAAGAAATTGTATCCATATATCAACGCCACTGATGGCAAGTATTAGTGCGACAAGGGCACCAAGACTAAACCAGATTGACACTAATTCAACTGAATAGGCCTCAACCACAACAGTTAGAACT
>CAYWQC010000015.1:0-13139 GCA_964460405.1 uncultured Staphylococcaceae bacterium
GTTACATAAACAATTATTTTTTTTATTATGATGGTGTTTGGTCAGAAAATCGTGCAAATTTAATTGTTTTCTTTTTGTTTATCAAAACGTAAACGGTCACGCAAAGAGTATTCACAACCACAGTAGGTTTGTTGATAAAGCTGGTATTCTTCTTTCATTTGCTTGACTTCTAATAAGCCACTATCCTTCTTAAAGTCGCTATAAAAATAAGAAATATTAGGGTATTTTGGCGCGATTTCCTTGGCGATTTCGTTGATGATTTGTGAGTTTTTTTGCCGTGATATCGTCAGTGTTGTTGTGGCATAATCAAAGCCATATTCTTGACCATAACGCAACGCTTCTTCAATCTTTTTTTGATAACAAATATGGCACCGTTCGCCCCCTTCTTTTGCATGAGCATAAGGGCGAAGATCTTTCATGAATTCATCATGATTATATTTAGGAAATAGAATTTTAACATCTTGCTTTTCTCTATGGTTGAATTCGTTGACAAACCATTCGATTTCATCACGCCGTTTATCGTATTCTTCCCGTGGAAAGACGTTGGAATTGTCATAGAGAATCGTGACGTCAAAATATTGAGTGACAAACCGTAATGTATGACTTGAACATGGCGCACAGCAGGCATGTAAAAGTAACCGTGGCCGGACGTCACGGCTGGTAAAGGATTCAACCTCTTTAAGGGCAATGTGATGATAATTAATTTTACTCATAAATAAACATGGCATCTCCGAAACTAAAGAATCGATATTGATGATCGACCGCATGTTGGTAGGCCGCTAGAATCAGTTCACGATTAGCCAAAGCCGATACAAGCATCAAAAGCGTAGATTTTGGAAGATGAAAATTCGTAATTAATGCATCAATGGCTTTAAACGTATAGCCTGGTGTAATAAAAAGATTAGTGCTATCGCTTTCAGCCACAAATCGACCGTTTTTGGCCATATTTGCCTCAAGTGTTCGTGTTGAAGTTGTTCCAACTGCAATAATGCGTCTTCCTTCTTCCTTAGCTTTATTTAAGCGCATAGCTGCTGACTCGTCAATCACATACGATTCATGATGCATGACATGTTGACTGGTATTCTCGACCGAAACTGGACGAAAGGTTCCTAGTCCAACGTGGAGGGTGACATCAACAATTTCAATCCCTTTTTTAATTAATTGTTGCAGGAGTTCTTCTGTAAAATGAAATCCTGCAGTTGGGGCGGCGGCACTGCCATTGATTTTAGCGTACACTGTTTGATATTTACTATATTGCGCTTCATCATCCTTAATATAAGGAGGAAGGGGAGCGTGACCAATTCGTTCCAATATTTCTATAAAAATACCATGGTATTCGAAGCGAACAAGGTGTATTCCCTCTCCGTGTTTTTCAAGACATTCGGCTTTGAGTTCATCGCTAAATTCAATTTGGGTTCCCACCCGAACTGCCTTAGCATTGCCAATAAGAACCTCCCAGACGTCTGCCTCTTTTTCTTTCAATAACAAAACTTCAATTTTTGCCCCTGTTGGTATTTTACGACCATAAAGACGGGCAGGTATTACTCGTGTATTATTGCGCACAAGCACATCCCCTGGTCGCAAATAGTCAATCATATCAAAAAAATGTTTATCTTCGTATGTTTGTTGTTTTTTATTAACCACCAAAAGTCGTGAGTGATCGCGCTTTTCTTCGGGATGTTGCGCCACTAATTCAAGGGGAAGGTGGTAGTCAAAAAGGTTAATATTCATATTAAAAGCCCTTTGCGTCGCCAAATTTATCTATCACTGACTTTTTGTAATCACTAAAACAATCTTGTTGGATGGCTTCACGAGCCCCTTCAACGATTTTAATGAGAAAACGCAGATTATGAATCGATAATAATCGTTGCCCCAACGATTCTCCGCTCGTATAAAGATGGCGTAAATAAGCGCGGGTGTAGTTTTTACATGTGTAACAATCACATTCATCATCTAAAGGCCGGAAGTCTTCTTTAAATTCGGCTTTACGAATATTAATACGTCCCTTTGAAGTCATGAGTGCGCCATGACGGGCAATGCGAGTCGGAAGCACACAATCAAACATATCGATTCCACGTTCGATACCTTCAAGGATATAATCAATAGACCCAACCCCCATTAGGTAGCGAGGCTTATCGTGCGGTAGATAAGGAACAGCGTAATCAATCATCCGTAGACACACGTCTTTAGGCTCGCCAATACTCGTCCCACCAATGGCATAACCATCAAAACCAATCTCCACCAGTTTATCGGCGCAGTACTTGCGAAGTTCTCGGAATTCTCCACCTTGAACAATACCAAATAAAGCTTGCTCAGTTTTGTGAGCAACTTTACCTCGTTCGGCCCATCTTAATGTGCGGTTAACACTATCGAGCATATAATCATATGTTGCAGGGTAATGGACACACTCATCAAAACTCATGATGATATCAGCTCCAAGTTTTTCTTGAATATCTATAGCGCTCTCAGGTGAAAAAAACAACTTATCACCATTGAGATGACTCTTAAAGTGCACACCCTCTTCTTTAATTTTACGATTAGCGGCGAGACTAAAAACTTGAAATCCACCTGAGTCAGTCAGCATCGGCCCATCATAATTCATGAAACGATGTAAACCACCGGCTTTTTGTACAATGTTTTCACCAGGACGTAAGGAAAGGTGATAAGTATTGGCAAGAATAACTCCCGATCCAATGGCTTTAATTTCTTCAACGCTCAATGTTTTAACGGTCGCAAGGGTGCCTACTGGCATAAACATAGGAACTTCGACATCACCATGTGGGGTGTGAAGAACGCCATAGCGTGCTCCACTCTGTTTACAGACGTGTTTAATTTCTAAATAAAATTGCTTATTCATATCTTGTATCATAACATTTACTTTCTAGTGGCGATAATGATGTTGTGAAAATTTTTGTTTTTTCTAAGTAGGACAAATATCGCATAACCAACAATCATCACCGCAAGTTCACCTATCCCGACAGTAAGCGCGCTCAACCAAAAAGGAAGTCCAAGTATAAAGTACAGTTCCGCGCCAACAACCAAGGCATTAATAAGGGTAGCGTAAATAATTGCTGCCCACATCTTGGGTGTTACAGCAATGAGTAAAACAACAAGCAATGTCGCCAAACTACCAAATAATAAATCCCATGGTAATAGGGGGGAGAAAGTGTTAGCAATAATCGTGCCAAGCAAAATACCGATTGCAAAGTCTTTGCGGAAAAAGACTAAAAATAATAAAATTTCAGCGATTCTAAACTGAATATCTCCATAGCCAAAATTTCCCAACATAATTGTAAATACGGTGTAGATTGCTGCGACAATCGCATTATCTGTGATTTTTCGAATATGATGTCTTTGCATAAAAAAACTCCTTGTTTTTTATTGCTGGTGGTTTAGCAAGGACAACACCAGTAGACATATTATAAACAAGTTGAATCAAGATTCAATGCTTATTGTTGTCTTTGATATGTAGCAAAGGTTAATTTTAGACCCTCACTTGTCAGTAAATCACGCGCTTCAGTTTGGATAAACTCGCCTGTAAAGTAACATCTAGGAAAGTATACATCACCTTCATAAGCGTGATGAATATGAGTGATATAAAGTCGAACAACAAAAGGATATGCAAGTGCATATATTTGTGCACCCCCAATCACAATCACCTCTTCATCCGTTGCGACATTTGATAGATAATGTTTCAGATCATGTATGACGTTTACACCAGCAATTTCTATGTTTTTTGTTGTTAAAACAACATTATTGCGATGAGGAAGTGGACGTCCGATGGTGTCAAAAGTCTTACGACCCATCACAATCGTTTTTCCTTTTGTGACTTGCTTAAAATAGGCAAGGTCTTCACGGATATGCCATGGCATTCCTTGGGAATTTCCAATTAATAGATTTTCATCAACGGCCGCTATCAGACTAATCATTAACGTTGTTCCAATTCACGTTTTAGAATTTGACTTGCTAAAGATGGATTGACTTTACCACCAGATTTTTTCATGATAAGACCAACTAAAAAACCAAAGGCACGATCCTTACCGTTCTTATAATCTTCAATGACCGAGAGATTCTCATTTAACACGCTGTTGACGAGTTCAAGAATGGCCCCTTCATCACTGATTTGAACCATGTTGAGTTTTTTGGCAAGACTTTGTGGGTCTTGGTCGTCTTTAAAGAGATGATCAAGAATCGTTCGTGCTTGTTTGTTAGAAATATCTCCTTTGGCAATCATCTCTGTGGTTTTTGCAAGATTTTGTGGTGACATTTTTAGAGCAGTAATTACGATATTTTGTTTGTTTAAATACTGAGCAATTTCACCGTTAATTAGATTGGCAACAAGTTTATACTGCTTGGTATGTCTAACTGTTTCGTCAAAATATTCACAGACATCTTTATTGGCTAACAACACATCAATGTCAAATTGAGGGAGTAAGAAATCACGAGCATATCGTTGACGTTTAGTGGTTGGTAATTCTGGACATTGGCTAATGACTCGCTCGATAAAAGCGCGTCCAATATGAATGGGTACAAGATTAGCCTCTGGATAATATTTATAATCGACGGCGCTTGTTTTAACTCTCATAGCAATGGTTGTCTTTAAATCATCGTCATAACGTCGCGTTTCCTGAATGACTTTCTCGCCACTAGCTAGGACCGCTTTCTGGCGATTGATTTCAATGTCCACAACTTTTTCAACATTACTAATGGAGTTCATGTTTTTGACTTCGACTTTTGTTCCAAACTCTTTTTGTCCGACGGGACGAATAGATATATTGACATCACAACGCAATGATCCTTCTTCCATTTTCCCATCACTAACATCAGTAAAGGTGACAATTTCCCGGATTAATTCAACATACTTTGCCGCTTCTTGCCCATTTTTAATATCTGGTTCACTGACGACTTCAATCAGAGGAATGCCAGCGCGATTATAGTCAATGAGTGAATAATCAACTAGATGTAATTGTTTGGCAGTATCTTCTTCCATATGAAGGCGATTAATACGAATGCGTCTAGTTTCGCCGTTAACCTCTAGATCGAGATAGCCGTTTTTTCCAATTGGTCTTTTATCTTGAGTAATCTGATAACCTTTAGGCAAATCACTATAAAAGTAATTCTTACGATCAAAATAGAGTGTTTCATCGATGTCCATGTTGAGAGCGTGACAAACACGAATTGCGTTTTCCACAGCCTTTTTATTTACACGGGGTAGTGTGCCTGGATGGGCCAAATCAATCGGGTTCACCAAAGTGTTTGGGGCGGCACTATAATCAACTGGAGTAGGCGAAAACATTTTGGATTTTGTTTTTGTTTCAATATGGATTTCTAATCCAATAACTGCTTCATATTCCATTACTTTTCGTCTCCTGCATGTAAATTTTTTAGTCCTATCATTGTTTCAAGGGCGGCGGCAACTCCTAACAACTTTGTTTCTGCGAAGGCACGACCCGTGAGATTAACACCAATAGGCATACCTCCGTCTTGACAAATTGGCAATGTGACTGAGGGTAAACCCGCTAGATTTGCGATCACTAAATGATTATCTTCCACAAGATGTTCAATATTGAGATTGTCACTCTTTTGATCAAACAAAGGGGCAATGCCTGGCGCGGCTGGCAGGTAGATTAAATCATAATCATTGAGGACATTGTTGACGGCCTCGACAATGAGACGCCGTGCTTTTTGCGCCCGTCTAAATAGCAACTCTTGATTTTCTTGTTTAAGTGAATAACTACCAAGAATAAAGCGCCGTTTAATAAGCGCACTAAACCCTGCAGTCCGTGTGTTTTTAATGACATCAACATATGTTTTCCCATCTTGTCTTGCGCCAAATTTAACACCATCTAGGTTGGCATTATTTGAAGTTGACTCAGCACAACTAATCACAAAATATGTTGAGAATAGCGCATTCATTAAATGTTGGTCGATTGCGACATATTCAACGATGGCCCCTTGTTTTTTAAGATTCGCAATTGTGGCATCATAGGCGGCTTTGAGTGTCGGATTTTTAATGCGATCACTCACACCCTTGAGGAGCGCAATTTTTACACCCTTAACACTTTCTGTGTAACGAGTATAATCATCGACTTCCTGAAAGGCACTTGTAAAATCCTTATCATCACGCCCTGCTAAGACATTAAGGAGGAGCGCGGCATCAAATACTGATCTTGTAAAATAACCGACGGTATCAAGACTTGGTGTAAATGGTGAAAGACCATAGCGAGAAATTCTTCCCCACGTTGGTTTAAATCCCACCAAACCGGCATAAGAAGCAGGTTTACGAACCGAATCACCAGTATCACTACCAAGCGAGAAGGGGACAAGGCCTGCCGCAACTACACTAGCGCTACCTGCGCTTGACCCACCAATCATCCTTGTATGTGAAGGATCATAGGGGTTAAATGTCCTCCCTAAGTGGCCACTCATCCCCGTTCCACCCATCGCTAGTTCATCTAACGTTGTTTTGCCAATTGCAATCGCGTGATGGCTTTGAAGACGACAAATCACTTCAGCGTCAAAATGGGGGATGTACCCCTTGAGAATATTACTACTTGCGGTTGTTTCTACACCCTTTGTTGAAAAGTTGTCTTTAATAAAATATGGAACCCCCCAAAGAAGATTATCTTTTTCGGGTGGTGTTGATGATAAAGTTTTGGCTTGGGCGATGGCTTGTTCAAACATTAAAGCTTCAAACGCATTATTATTATCGTTTTTAGCCTTTTCAATCACTTGTTCAACGACCGTAAGTGGCGTGACCTTACCACTGACATACATGTCATGTAATTGTTGAATCGTCAATGTCGTGTAATCCATTTAGTTCACCACCTTCGGCAGGCGAATTTGCCCAGCATAGTGATCAGGTGCATTTACAAGTAACTCGTCTTTACTAAGCGGTGTCTCAGGTTCGTCTTCACGTAAGTAGGTATTACTCACCTCAAAGGGAAAAATCATGGGTTCGACCTCATCAACATGCTCAATTTTAGTCAAAAGCGCCATTTGCGCTAAGAGTTCATCAAACTCTTGTAACAACGTATCATACTCATGGTCTGCCATATCAAACAATAAGTCATTTGCTAATTCTATTAATTTATCTTTATCAACTTTAATCATCGCTATTTCCTCTTATCTATTATTATTCTCATATTCTACTGAATATGTGCAATAAATTCATCCTCATTCAACGTTTTGACACCTAAGGCTTGTGCTTTTGACAGTTTAGAACCAGCCTCGGAACCATAAATGACAAAATCGGTTTTTTTAGACACACTGCCACTTACTCTAGCACCGAGATTCTCAAGTATGTCGCTTGCTTGTTCTCTTGTGTAGTGGACAAGGCTACCAGTCAAAACAACTGTTTTACCTTTAAATACATGGTCATGATTAACCTCTTTGGGACCAAGATAGTCAAAGTTAACACCAAGTTTTTGCATTTCCTCAATCATTTGCCGATTATGCACATCACTAAAATAATCAACAATGGACTGACTGGCTACCGGTCCGATATCGCGGAGAGTCACTAATTCATCGGCGCTGGCTTGCATGAGTCGGTCAATGTTTTGATATTGTTTAGCGAGAAGTTTTGCCGTTTTTGCACCGACTTCTTTAATACCTAAACCAAATAAAACCTTTTCTAGTGACTTTGTTTTTGAATTTTCAATCGCCGTTAATAAGTTATCAACCGACTTATGTGAAAATCCCTCAACCTCCATTAAATCTTGACTAAAACGCGACAATTTATACAAGTCGGGAATCGTTGAAATCATTTTTTCGTTGAATAGTAGTTCGACTATTTTATCGCCTAATCCTTCAATATCCATCGCATCGCGGCTAGAAAAGTGAATGAGATTTTCAATATTACGGGCAGGGCAATGTGGATTAAGGCAATAATGTAGTGGATCCTTAAATGTGAGGGGTGTTTGGCAAACCGGACATGCTTGAATCATTGTGAAGGGGGTCTCAGTTCCTTCGCGTCGTTCTTTAAGGGCATTCACCACTTCTGGAATAACGTCACCAGCCTTACGAAGGGTAACATAATCGCCAATCATTAAATCGCGTTCATGAATAAAATCTTGGTTGTGTAGTGTTGCTCGTTGTACAAGTGAACCGGCGACGCGGACAGGGGACAAAACAGCATTTGGCGTTATCTTGCCAGTTCGTCCAACGGTAAAGATAATATCCTCGAGTCTCGTAATGGCTAATTCTGGTGGAAACTTATAGGCAATCGCCCATTTAGGAGTTTTCGCGGTTTGCCCAATTTTATCGTAGCTAGACATATCATCAACTTTTATAACGATGCCATCGATATCATAATCGAGTTGGGCTCGCAATTGATGGTATTCATCAATATATTGAAGGACTTCTTCAATACCCTGGCAGAGTCTAATGTGTGGATTAATTCTAAACCCTTCTTCTTGGAGGCGCATGAGAGCTTGATAATGACTCGTCAAGCCATAGTCACTTGCATTAACAAAATAATACCAAAATGCGTCAAGTTTACGCATTGCGGCAACTTTACTATCAAGATTTCGGATCGACCCTGCTGCAGCGTTTCGTGCATTAGCAAACAAGGCTTCACCTTTCTCTTCTTTAGCTTTGTTGAGAGCGATGAGTGATTTTTTAGGCATATATACTTCACCACGAACTTCAAAACTGTCAAGTTGCTTAACCTGGGTGGGAATTGATTTAATCGTAATGACATTATGGGTTACATCTTCACCAACCACACCATCACCTCGTGTAGCAGCATAATTAAGGCGTCCATTGATATAATCAAGCGACATCGCAAGACCATCAATTTTTAGTTCAGCCACATATGTGACTTTATCCACTTTTAGGACATCACGAATTTTACGGTCAAAATCTTCGATGTCTTCACGATTAAAAGCATTGCCTAGCGAGAGCATTTGCCGTTTGTGTTCAACTTGGAGAAAACTATCAAGGACTTCTCCTCCTACGCGTTTTGAAGGTGAAAAAGGATCATCGAGTTCGGGATGTTGTTGTTCTAGTAAAACGAGCTCCGCCATGAGTTGATCATATTCAGCATCACTTACCGATGGTTGATCGAGGACATAATACTCATGATTATATGCCTCGAGTCGCTTTCTTAATGTCATAATGCGTTCGCGATCGTTCATGAAAAATCCTCCACATTCAACTTGCTCAAGCCCTTAAAAGTGCTAGAAATTCGCTTGATCCCAACCGAAAATTTAATATCAATACTGCCACTTAATTTTTGAACAGCAACAACTTCTCCATCCCCAAAATATCCATGACGAACTTTATCTCCGATTTGCCAGTCAGTGGTAGGACCACTCGATTCGTATGTCACATCAGGGGTATAACCACTGGAATCTTGTTGGTATTTTGAACGATAAATATCTTGGCGTAGCGGTTTATCTTGGTAGCGTTTATGCTTTGGTTTGAAGCCGGCTTCCTCAAGAAATAAAGAAGGACGGGATTCGGAACGAAGAATATGACTATAGCCAAGATTATATGTTAAAAATAGTCTCTTTTTTGCACGAGTAAAGGCCACATAGCATAGCCTTCTTTCCTCTTCTAAAGCGTCATGTCCGCCTTCATCTTGAGCGCGTTGGTTGGGGAAAACGCCTTGATTGAGTCCGGCAACAAAAACATAATCATATTCTAATCCCTTGGCCATATGTACCGTCATTAATGTAATTTTCTCTTCATTAACAACTTCATCTTGAGCACTCATTAATGCGGCATTTTCTAAGTAATCATTGAACCCAGCATCAGGATTTTTTGCAACAAAATCATCAATATCTTCAAACAGCGTTTGGACGTTATCAAGAATGGTTTCCCGCTTGTCTTCATCTTTGGTTTCATTGAAAAACTCAATCAATCCCGTTGAAGCAATGTACTCTTGTAATATCCCCCCTAAATCGCGTTTTCCTTCATCAAGATGATGACGTGCATCATCAATTTGTTTCATTAATAATTTCATAAATTCCAGGGAGCGACTTGAAAGTGGGGGTTCATCACCAAAGCGGATTGACTCCATCAAGGAATAATCATTTTGAAGAGCATAGACTTTCAATTTTTCTAAGGAAGTCGACATCCCTCTTCGCGGCGTATTTGCAATCCGCGCAAAAGAAATATCATCCTTGTCTGTTAGCAATAACCGAAAGTATGCGAGAACATCTTTAACTTCTTTACGTTGAAAGAATTTAAATCCACCAAAAATTTGATAGGGAATTTGTTGACGCATGAACTCTTTCTCAAAGGTTAATGACAAGTAGTTTGCACGAATTAATATGACAACATCACGATAAGAAAACTCGCGATTTTCTGCCTTCATAGACAGAATTTTTTTAATAATCCATCCTGCTTCAGCGACATTATCATTTGCGCAAAACAATTCAATTTCTTCTCCTAGACCATTACTTGTATATAAATCCTTCTTGATGCGTTTATGATTATTAACAATTAATTTATTGGCAGCATCAAGAATTGATTGAGTTGATCGATAATTTTCGTTAAGAATCACGGTTTCAACTGGGAGTTTTTTATCAAGACCAAGCATGATTTCATCATTGGCACCCCGCCATGTATAAATCGTTTGGTCGGGATCACCAACAACATAGAGACTTGTGTCACTACCCATCAATATCCTAATGAGATCAAATTGAATATCGTTAGTGTCTTGAAACTCGTCGACAAGAAGGTGATCGAAGCGTTTTTGCCATTTGCTGCGAATGGAAGGGGAGTTCTTAAGAATTGTCAGTGTCTTAATCATTAAATCATCAAAGTCAACCGCATTCATTGCTACCTTACGCCGTTCATACTCTTGCCAAATTGCTAATGCTTCTTTTTCATTAGCGAAACGCTCAAATTTAATATTAATATCTTCGGAATTGCGTCCTTTAGCCTTGTTACCATTAATGTAGCCAAGCGCTAATTTGATAATCTCATCACGCTTTTCATGGCCTCTTGAAACTGCAACATCTTTAACCAATCTCTTTTGATCATCTTCATCATAGATGATAAAACTAGAAGTATAACCAGGGAAAAAGCTTATTTCTTCGCGAAGAAACCGCGCACAAAAAGAGTGAAAGGTTGAAAGCCTAATCATTCTTGGATTCACATGTGGTAATAGTTTAATAACTCGTTCTTTCATCTCCATCGCGGCCTTGTTTGTAAAGGTAATTCCTAGAATGCGTTCTGAGGGAACCCCAATGTTTTCAATTAGATGAACAATTCGATATGTTAAAACTCGTGTTTTTCCACTGCCTGCCCCCGCAATAATACGTAAAAATTGGGCATTGCTTGTAACGGCTTCATATTGTTTTTTATTTAATAGTTTAACTAATTCCATAACATACCTGAACGTGATTTATTATAACATAATAAACCTTGCTCAAACTTCGAAAGCTGAGGATTTAGAGAAAATGTATTGTTGGATTTTAGATACACCCTCAATCTTCGTGATTTCATCGAAATGCTCGACGATAATCAAAGTTGGTGTTCCATTAACACAAAAAGTTTGTTGGTTTTCTAAACAACACGCATCACCACAAAGCATTGAACGTTTAGCTTGTACAAAAAACACATGATCTTCATAGAAGGCATATTTAAAAATATCATCCTTTATCACTTCACAGTGACTACATGAAAGCGAATAAAAGTAAAGTTTAAATGATTGTAGTTTTATCTTGGTGATTGCTTCATATTCAATATGCTGAAAATATGCATAGTCTAGTGAAATATTGTCCGCAAAATCACTGTTAATTAATAATAAAATCACAATGAATATTAATTTGTACTTCTGCTTCACTCTTATAAGTAGGCAATATTTTATTACAAGTGCTAAAGAGTGATTATGATAAAATAGATTTATGAAACTTCCTTCAAGAACAATGACGCATCAGTTAGCCTATATTGCGATGATGAGTGCAATCACAGTTATTTTGAGCATTCTCACGAATTACATCCCATTTGCAAGCTTGCTCTTGATTTTATTTCTCCCCTTTGTGGCAGCACTAGTTGCTATTTTTGTCGATATTAAATTATTTCCCATTTATGTTGTCTCATCGGTTTTACTTGCGATTATAATCGATGCCCCTCATTTCTTGGCCATTATCTTTTATCTTCTTCCGGCAATTATTTCTGGTTTTTTCATTGGTTTATCCTACCGTTATCATTTAAACGGTATTTACCTACTTTTAGCCATTATCACAATCAATTTCCTCGCCAATTACGCCACAATTCCCGCTCTAAATTACTTATATCAGGTCGATTTTGTTTCATATTCACTTGGTTTAGTAAATCTAGCAAACCACAGCGAAGCGCCAACGATTTTTATACTCTTTCTTTTTGTTGTTGCTCTAGTTCAATCGACGCTTACCTACATGATTATTCGTGACCAACTATACGTGATCAAAGGCACTTTACAAGAAAAGTATCACCAACAATGTCCGCTTGTTACCCTTATCATCTCTGGTGCAAGTGTGATACTTTCTTTTGTTCACCTTGGTACTAGTATTGTTTTATTTGCACTTGCGCTCTTATTAGCGGTCTACCTATTCATATACCTCTACGAAAGCCAAAAAAATTACAGTTGTATCGTCATGGGACTTATCCTCATCACATTACCAATTAGCTTTGTTATCGCGGAATTAACCATGATTCGCTATCTAAGTAATTACTTAATACTACAAGTATTAATTGTTGTCATCGCCACACTTTTGTGGGAATATATATTTAGTAAACGGAAGGCAAACAATGGGTAATTTTTTCAAAAAAGTCGGCACAGGATTTCTCGTCGTCATTCTTCTCCCTTTTATGATTGTCTTCTTTGCTCTTTTTGCAATATACGCCGTACTGAAATTTATCGTTTTGTGGTTTATCGCCGTAAGTAAGTTTTTTGTGGGTGAAAAAATTACTGATCCTCTTGATATTGATCGAAAAGCCGCCAACTTATTCGAAAAAGAACAGGAAGGGAAAAAGGCGAATGCAGCACCAAGTGAATCAGGCAAATTTGCTGGTGCAACAATCAATATATATTCAAACCGTGAAGTCGATCCTTCATTTAGTCGTCCCATCTCTCATTTTGATAGTGTTAATACCCAACTAGATGCGCATGATCTTAAGCAATTAAAGTCAGTGGAGACAAAGGC